>JACQFP010000001.1 GCA_016200005.1 Verrucomicrobiota bacterium
ATGAGTTACTGGATCGCGTGATCGCGGGAGTGAAGTTCGTCGATGGTGTCGAACTCAACCCCAAGGCAATAGCAGCGTAAACACATTTACCCTTGGGATGCCCTCCACCCCCCGCCATCCACAACTTTTGGAAATTTCTCTCCCAAGACTGAGGATTTGTGCTGCTCATTGAGCATTGATGGTGATAGCTTTGCTCTATGGCCAAGTCCGTTTACACCCGACGTCGACAGTTTGGCACTGCCTGTCTGACGGGCGCTGCCGCAATGTTGATTCTGGGACAGACTTTGTTGAGCGGGTATCTCGACGGAATGGGTTTCATCCTTTACTGGTTTGCCTGCCTTGTCCTGACGGTCTTGACCCTCCTGGCGGCCTTGCTCGATGTTCAGGCGGTGCGACGCCACGCGCAGGAGCAGCAACGCGATCTGGTGCGGGACGCATTGAAGAAAATTGACGCCGACGAGCGAAAAGATCCCGACTAGCCACGGTTTCAGGCTCCTTCCTTTTAAGAACTATCTTGGAGACAGTATTCGTTCTTGAGTTTTTCGAAGCTTTCTGCTTAACTCTGCGTCAGAGGATTGTTATGACTGCAACGATCATTGATGAGTCGAAGACGACGCTCTCGGAAAAGCAGAAATCGGCCTTGATCACTCTGCTGGCGGACGAGGACACCGCCGTTTACCGGAAGGTGCGCGCCAAGATTCTCTCGCACGGTGCGGCCGTGAGCCAGTGGCTGCGGCCTTACGCTCTCGACAGCAATCCGGTGTTGCGCCGGCGGTCAATGGAGATTGTCCACCATCTGGCGCGCAAGGAGGCGGACAATCGCTTCCTGACCTTTTGTTTGAAACAGGGCGAGGACCTGGATGTGGAAGCAGGCGCGTGGTTGCTGGCGCAAACGCAATACCCCGACATCAACATCGAAGCGTATCAGGCCTTGCTTGACAGTCATGCCGGCGAACTGCGCGAGCGGATTAATATCAGCGCTGACGCGGATAAACTCCTGACGACGGTCAACGAGTATCTCTTCGGCGAACTGGGTTTTGTCGGCAACGACCAATCTTACTACGACCCGGAGAACAGTTATTTGAACCGCGTCATCGACCGGCGCACCGGCAATCCCATCAACCTCTGCCTGGTCTATCTCTCCCTGGCGCGGCGGCTGCGGCTGCCCGTCAGCGGCATTGGATTACCCGGACATTTCGTCTGCCGGTATCAATCCGCCGCGCGCGAAGTTTTTATCGACGTATTCAATCGCGGCAAACTCTTGAACAAGGCGGACTGCATCAGTTATCTGGTGCACAGCAATTTCGGTTTGCAGGATGCCTATCTGGCGCCCGTCACTCCGCGCCGCATGTTGATGCGCATCTGCGGCAACCTGCATCAAATCTATCGCCATCTCGAACGGCCCGACGAAACCGCGCGCCTGCAACGTTACCTCGTGGCGCTGGCCCGATGACCTGCGCCGGCCTGTCTCAAAAGTTCACTGTGAGTGACGCCATGTTTTCAACTGTCGCCGGGCGACGTAAGGATCGACGCGCGCCACAATAAAGTAAGCCCAGCGTTCCTTGAGCTTGTTCCAGAACGTGCGCGACTTCCGCCAAGCCGCCCGTTCAACGCGCAGGCAATGTTTCAGATCGTTGGCAAACATTTCCCGCGCGCCCGCCACCAGTTTTGGATCCTGCAACCGCACGAGCAATTCATAGTTGATGTGCAGGCCGCGCGAATCAAGATTCGCGGAACCGGCATAAACGACATGATTCACAATGATCAGCTTGGCGTGGAGAATTTGCGGCTGATATTCGTAGATCTCGATGCCGGCCCGTAAAAATCGCTGGTAGAGACTGTGCGTGGCCAGTCGCGAGAGTGTCACGTCTGATTTGCCAGCCAGAATTAATTGCACACGCCCCCCGCGTCGCGCCACGCGTATGAGTTCACGCCGAATCCGCCACGTAGGCAGAAAATAGGCTTGAATGATTTTAACATCCTGGGCGTGGACCAAATCCTTTTGCAAAGCGCGTTTGATGGGACTGCGCCCGCGTCCCGGTCCGCTCAGCAACAGTTCCCCGTCGTGCCCTGCGATCGATTTTTTAACGGCGTATTTCCGTAATCGCACGAAGCGGTGGTGCTGGAAATCAGCGCGGGCAAACTGGTTGTCGAAAGCCACGGACAGTTCTCGCGCCAGCGGCCCGGTGATTTGCAATCCGAGATCGTGCCAGCCTTTCGTCACGCCGTCGCCTTCGTATTCGGAAGCGATATTGAACCCGCCGATGAAGGCGATTTGTTCGTCGCAAACCAGCATCTTGCGATGATCGCGGATGCCGAATCGCTGGAGCGACATCGGATTGAACCAGTGAAACTGGCCGCCGGCGGCGATCAACTGGTCCCAAAAACTACCGGAAAGTGTGATCGAACCGAAGGAATCCAGCATCACCTTGACGTCAACACCGCGTTGTTGTGCGCGCACCAGCGCGTCACGAAAACGTTTGCCCAGCTCACCGCCGCTGTAAATGTAGATTTCCAAACGGATGATTCTTTGTGCGCCGTGGATGGCGGCCAACATGGCGGGGAAGACCTCATCGCCCGTTCGCAACCAGCGGTAGGTATTCGTATTGGGCGACGCCATGGCCGCAGATTATTCGCGGGTCACTGGTTTTTCAACCTGTTAGGATTGCACAGTGTTGTGTGAAAAGGTTCAAAAAAAAGCCACAAATTAATTTCAAATGTTTCCCGATTTCGGGCATCTATATGGATGTGCGACTATCTCTGAGATTATGCGCGACCTTGCTGATGGGTGTAGCTGGTTTGTCTGCGAACGCGGCAACCACAACCCAGGTGCGCCTGTTGCTGTCGGCGGAAACGGCGCGCGCCGGCGACACCGTGATGGCGGGCGTGCGGTTGAAAATGGCGGCTGGCTGGCACACGTACTGGCGAAATCCCGGTGGGCCAGGAATCGCCACTTCGATTACGTGGCAATTGCCACAAGGAGTCAGCGCGGGGGAAATTCAGTGGCCGCTGCCGGAAAAACTGACCATCTCCAACGAGACGAGCTACGTCTACAACGACGAAGTCGTTCTGCTCGTTCCGTTGAAGCTCGCGCCAGACTTGAAGCCTGGCCCACTGGAACTTAAGGCCAAAGTCTCGTGGCTCGAATGTGAAGATACCTGCATTCCCGGCAACACGAACGTCTCGACCAAACTCCTCGTCGCGTCAGAGTTAAAGCCATCTTCTGAAGTAAGTTTGGTCGAAAAGTGGCGCAACAAACTGCCCAAGTCCTCGGACAGGTTGTCCGCGATCGCGCGCTGGGAGAAACCATCCAGCAGCGACATGCGTCCGGTCATTATGGAATGGACTACGGGCCAAACTGCAACCGACTCCGATTTTTTCCCTTACGCCAACGAGCAAATTGAGGTCCAGTCCTCGGCGGAGCAGCTCACAGCCGAGGCTGGAAAAATCCGCCTCCGCAAACAAGTGAAGAAGCTTGAATGGAACTGGCCGAGGCAACTCCAAGGAATTCTGGTCGCCAAAGAGGACGGCAAACAGCTTTCCTGGGAAGTCAATTTACCGATCGAGAATTCTTCCGGTGGCGACGCGGCATCAACTCCATTCTCCTGGGTAGCATTGTTGACCGGACTGGGCCTGGCTTTTTTGGGCGGTTTGATTCTGAACATCATGCCCTGCGTTCTGCCTGTGATTGCGTTGAAAGTTTTCAGCTTCGTCAAACAAAGCGGCGAAGCGCCGGGCCGCGCGCGCCGGCTCAGTTTCATTTACGCGTTCGGCATACTCTGTTCGTTCCTGGTGCTGGCGGGCTTCCTGATTGCGGCGCAGAAGGCGGGCGAAGTTGTCAGTTGGGGAATGCAGATGCAGAATCGAAACTTCGTCATCGGTATGACCATCCTGGTTACGCTCGTGGCGCTCAATCTCTTCGGCCTTTTTGAAGTCACGCTGGGCGGCGGGGCGATGAGCGCCACAGACGCGCTAACCAGAAGGAGTGGTGCATCGGGCGCTTTTTTCAACGGCGTGCTGGCGACCGCGTTGGCGATCCCCTGCACCGCGCCGTTCCTCGCCGGAGCGCTGACGTTCGCATTTGCGCAGCCACCACTGATCGTCTTGTGGGCGTTCAGTTTCATCGCGCTGGGATTGGCCGCGCCTTACATTGTGCTGACGTGGAATCCTGCGTTGCTCAAATTTCTGCCCAAACCCGGGCCTTGGATGTTGCGTTTCAAAGTCGCGCTCGGATTTCCTATGCTCGCCACGGTCGTCTGGCTTTACAAACTCTCGCTCAATCATCTCAACAAAAGCCAGTCGCTGTGGTTTGGGATTTTTCTCGTAACGGTGGCGATGGCGGCGTGGATTTGGGGCGAGTTTGTCCAGCGCGGCGGCAGCCGGCGCGGGCTGGCGGTGCTGATCACGCTGCTGTTGCTGGGCACGGTGGGTGGTTACGCGGTGACTCGCCACGAGGGAATCAAATGGCAGAAGTGGAGTCAAGCCGCCGTGGAAAAGGCCCGCGCAGACGGCCATTCCGTGCTGGTGGACTTTACCGCGGACTGGTGCCTCACCTGCCAGCTCAATTTACGCACGAGCATTGATGTTCCCAAAGTTCGAGCAAAGCTCGCCGACGCAAAAGCCGTCACATTGATGGCCGACTACACGCTTCAGGACGAGCTCATCGGCAAGGAGCTGCACCGCTTCGGTCGCGATGCCGTGCCGTTGGTTGTGGTGTTTCCGAAGAACCCCAATGCGGAGCCGATTGTTCTTCCGCCGCTGCTGAGGCCGCAGATTGTTTTGGACGCTCTGGAAAAGGCGACGAAGTAGTCCCGGAACAGATTTCGCTTGGAACTGCGGCCAAAATTGCGCTTGCACTCGGGAGGGTGGAAGCTAGAGTCCTGTTCACATTCATGCTGGATGGCAACCCACCGTGGTCGGTGGTTTTTTATTTTGGCGAAATCAGAAAAGCAGACTCATTGTGAAAATTTTTAGCGGCACATCCAATCCTCCTTTGTCCAGGGCGATTTGCGAATACATCGGCATCGAGTTGGGCAAATGCAACATCAGCCCGTTTCCCGACGGCGAGACCTTCGTCAAGATCGAGGAGAATGTGCGGGGTGAAGATGTGTTCGTGGTGCAATCCAGCAGCCCGCCGACGAACCAGAACCTGATGGAGATGTTCATCATGATGGATGCGTTACGGCGCGCCAGCGCCACGCGCATCACCGCGGTGTTGCCGTTTTACGGTTACGCGCGGCAGGACCGCAAAGACCAACCGCGGGTGCCGATCACGGCCAAGTTGGTGGCCAACCTGTTGGTGGCGGCGGGTGCCAATCGTGTCCTGACGATGGATTTGCACGCGCAACAAATTCAAGGTTTCTTCGACATTCCGGTTGATCATCTCTACGCCGCGCCGGTCATGTACGATTACTTGAGAACTAAGAAGCTTGAAAACCTGGTGGTGGTCAGTCCGGATGTCGGCGGGTTGAAGATGGCGCACGCGTATTCGGAGGTGCTCGAAGGTGGACTGGCCATCGTGGCGAAGCGGCGGAAGAGTGCGCTGGAGGTGGAATCGATGGCTGTCATCGGCGAAATCCGAGGTAAGAACGTCTTGATGGTCGATGATTTGACGGAAACGGCAGGGACATTGACAAGCGCCGCCACATTGCTTAAGCGGAAGGGCGCAAAGCAGATTCTGGCCTGTGTTTCCCATGCGATATTGAACGATCTGGGGATCGAAAGATTGCGAAAATCTAATATTGACGAACTCATTACCACTGATACTGTCGTCCGCCCTGCAATTGACGGGGTCAAAATAACCACGCTGTCGGTGGCGGGTTTGTTGGGCGAAGCGATCAAGCGGATCAACAGTAATTCCTCGGTCACTTCGCTGTTTGAATTCAAAGGCGGGCGCACCAGTTAGTGGTTGGCGCGTCGCACAGCAGACAATTTAATCATGAAATCAGTATTATTGAATGCGTTTCCCCGGACACAGGTTCGCCGCGGCGGGGTCAAGAAATTGCGCTCCTCCGGCCGCGTGCCGGCGGTCATTTATGGCCGCAGCCAGCAGCCGCAAAACCTCGAAGTCAGCACCAAAGACCTCGACGATTTGATTCATCATTCGGTGTCAGAGAATCTCTTGGTGGACCTCGCCATCCAGGACGATGTCCGTCCCAAGCGGCTGGCTTTGGTGCAGGAAGTCCAGCATCACGCCCTGAACGGCCAGGTGCTGCATGTCGATTTTCACGAAGTCGCCGAAAACGAAAAAGTCACGGTCATGGTGCCGGTAGAAACCGTAGGCGAAGCGGCGGGCGTCAAGACCGGCGGCGGCGTATTGGAACACGTCTTGTTCAAACTCAAGGTGCGCGCGTTGCCCAAGGATTTGCCGGAGTTCATCCAGGTGGATGTTTCCAAACTGGAATTGGGTCAATCCATCCACATTGGTGAAATTCAACCTCCGCCCGGCACCGAAATCCTAGGCGAGAAACACGTTTCGGTTCTCTCAGTGGCCATGCCCATCACGGAGGCCCAGGAATTGGCGGAAGCGGAAGCGGCCGCGGCGGCTGTGCCGGGTGAAGTCGAGATGATCAAAGAGAAAAAGGATGAGGAAGGCGCGGCAGCGGCACCCGTTGGTAAAGCAGGCGCCAAACCGGGCGACAAAACCGCTGAGAAGGGCGCGGAAAAAGCTCCCGAAAAAGGCGCCGAGAAAGCTGCGGACAAAGGCGCCGAGAAGAAGGCTGAGAAGAAAAAGTAGCCCGACGCCGGTGTGGGTGATCCCGCATGGAGAATTTGCATCTCATTGTGGGATTGGGCAACCCGGGCGGGGAATACGCCGGTACGCGCCACAACGCCGGTTTTCTCGTGCTCGAACGGTTGGCGGATCGCTGGCAGGCCGGTTGGAAAACCGTCAAGAAATTCCAGTCGCGCCTCGCGCGTGCGAAGCAGGACGACCGGCGGTTGTTGTTGTGCCAGCCGCAGACTTATATGAATAACAGCGGCGAGGCGGTTGGAGCGTTGGCGAGTTTTTATCGGGTGCCGCCCGGGAAACTGATGGTGGTGGTGGACGATGCGGACCTGCCGTTGGGCGAAATTCGGTTGCGACCGCGCGGCAGCAGCGGCGGTCATCACGGGCTGGAATCGATTGAGCAGCATCTGGCCACGCGGAATTTTGCGCGGCTGCGGATCGGCATCGGTCGTGCGGCGGGCCAGGCGCGGGCGATCACGAATTACGTGCTGGGAGAATTCAGCACGGACGAGAGCAAGTTGTTGGAGAAAGTTTTGACGCGGGCGGCTGACCAGGCGGAATGCTGGTTGAATGCCGGCATCGAGAAAGCAATGAACCAATTTAACGGAGTGATTCAAGACTCCGGTCAACAGAAAGAAAGAACCGAGTGAAAAAATACGAAGGCTTGTTCATCTTGAACACCGCTGGCAAAGAAGAAACGATCAAGGACGCCATCGATAAAATCTCCGCGGAGATTGTATCGGCGGGTGGCAAAGTGGAGACCGTGCAGAAGATGGAGAAAAAAAATTTCTCTCGCGTGGCCAACAAGAAAAACAGTTCCGGCTTTTACGTCAACGTCATCTTTGAGAGCCAGCCCGCCGCGGTGAATCAGTTGCGCCATCGCTTTGCCTTGAACGAGGACGTGTTCCGGGTCTTGATCTCGGTGGCGCCGACGCCCAAAACCGCCGCTAAAACCACCAACTAATTCCAGTTATGGCCAGCTTTAACAAAGTCATCCTCGTTGGAAATCTCACTCGCGATCCAGAGCTGCGCTACACGCCGAAAGGAACCGCTGTCGCCAAGATTGGTCTGGCAGTGAATCGCGTCTGGACCAGTGACACCGGAGAAAAGAAGGAAGAGGTGACCTTTGTAGACGTGGACATGTTTGGCCGTACCGCTGAAAACGTCGCGCAGTACATGCGCAAAGGCAGTCCGCTCCTCGTCGAAGGTCGGTTGCGGCTCGACCAGTGGGATGACAAGCAAACCGGCCAGAAGCGCAGCAAACTCGGCGTTGTGGCGGAATCGGTCCAGTTCCTGGGTAGCCCTCGCGCCAGCGAGGGCGGTGCGCCTGCTCCGTCACGCGCACCAACTGCTCAAGCGCCGACTGCCGCTGCCGAACCAATCGAAGGCGATGGCCCGCCCGAAGGCGACGACGTTCCATTCTAATCTGGACAATTTGCGCGGTTGCGCCCGGTTGCCGACCGCGACTCGATTTCAAATCTCAACACTTAATCTTTTTCAAAATGCCAAAAACTGAAGTCATCCTCACCAACAACATCGTGGGCCTGGGCGGCGAGTCCGATCATGTCAAGGTCGCCGCCGGTTACGCCCGCAACTATTTGTTCCCGCAAGGGTTGGCCATTCCTCTCACTGGCGCGAATAAGCGTCGGCTGGAAGTGCTCAAGCAGCGCCGCGCCGAACGCGAAGCTAATGAACTCAACACCATGACCGAGCTGGCCAAGAGCCTGTCCAAGCTCACCGCCGTGCTCGCGGTCAAGACCGGTGAAGACGGCAAAATGTTCGGCTCCGTCACGGCGGGCGCGATTGCCGACCAGCTCAAGCACCAGTTCGACGTGGTGCTGGACAAGAAGAAAATCCACCTCGAACATGCCATCCGCACACTGGGCGAACACGAAGTCGAGCTTCGCCTGCATCCCGATGTGGTGATGAAGCTGAAGGTGCGCGTCGAAAGCAGCACGCCAGTGGAGGTGCCGGTGGCCCCGCCGAAGGTGGAAGAAAAAACCGAAAAGCGCGGTCGTCGTCCCGAACGCGCTCCCCGCGCCGAAAGCGTTGAGCGCGCTGCGAAACCTGAACCGGCTCAGAAACCTGAGCGCGCTGAACGGAAACCACGCGCGCCCAAGGACGACAAAACAAAATAATCCTTCCGGCAAACCATTTCCGCAGGCAGGGCACGCGACCTGCCTATTTGCTTTCTGAGAATGTGGAGACAATCAAGATGGCGTATTGGGCCTACCAGTTCTTGAAAAGCCGATTTGGAGTTGCCTGTTTGACAATCGGAATGGGAAGAACTTTTTCATCGCCTTTTTGGGCGTCCAACAATTGCAATGCCTGTTGCGGGGTCATCTGGCCTTCGGCCAACGCGGTCGGTTGTCCCTCGCCGTTTTGGTCGGGTGTTTTATCGCGTGGCTGGGCGGATGCCTTGTCTTGCGATTCTTTTTTCTTGTCGGCCTGATCCTTTTTCTCCTTGGACTGTGCGTCGGCCTGCTTTTGTTGTTCGGATTTCTGCTCCTGTTCCTTCTGCGACTGGGAGTTTTGTTGGGACTGGGACGGATCTTTCTTTTGTTCGGACTGCGAGTTTTTCGCCTCGTCCTTTTTGGAATCATTCTTGGACTGATCCTGCTTCTGATCTTTTTGCTGATCCTTTTGTTGTTTGGATTGATTCTGGGAAGATTGCGGCTGTTGCTTTTTGAGCTCCTCCAGTTTCTTCTTCACAAACTCGGAGTTGAATTTGGCGTCAGCATCCTGGGGGTTCAACTGGAGCGCGCTATCAAAACTCTTCACCGAGTTCTCCCACGCTTCGATTTTCTTGGTTGGGTCCGGATTATTCTCACCCAGTTGATAGAGCGTGTTGCCGAGGTTGTAGTAGCCGCGCTGTTGCATTTGCAAATCACGCGCCGATAGCACCTCGTTAAATTCCTTGGCGGCTTCGTCAAATTGTTTGTTCTGGTAGGCGGACGCGCCGGCGTTGAAATGCAAGCGCGGATCATCCGCTTTGCGTTTGAGCAATTCTTGGTATTCTTTGAGAGCATTTTCGTATTTTCCCGCTTCGTATTGACGCAGGGCGCTGGAAGGCGAGGCCAGCAGTGTCGCCGGCAGAAACACGACGATCAAAACGGTGACCGCTTCCCGCAAAGCCGCGTTCGCCGTGGCAGCGGTGCTGGCTGCTGGCTGAACCTTCCGTTTGCGTTCTGGCAGAAACATTTCCGCCAGCAAAAGTAAGATCACCGCGGCCAGCGGCCAGTGAAACCGTTCATGATAACGCCGGACGTGTTTGGTGGTAAGATCGGATTTGGGCAGGGGAGCGAGACCGCGTTCGTAAAGTGTGTCTATGGTCTTGGCGCCGCGGAGCGGGAGGTAAAAGCCGCCCTCGGTTGCTCCCGCGATTTGCTGGAGCAAGGCTTCGTTGAGTCGCGATTTGACGACATTGCCTTGATCGTCCTTGACGTAGTCGAGGTTTCCTTTTTCATCGCGGATGCGCAACAATTCGCCGTCGGCTGTGCCGATGCCGATGGTGAAGATTCGCAGGCCGGCTTTCGCAGCTTTCTTGGCGGCATCCAAAGCCGCGCTGTCGTGGTCTTCGCCGTCCGTGATGAGCACGAGGACTTTGTAGTTGTCCGCTTCATCCTTGAAAGCAGCCAAGGCGGTATCTATTGCGGCGGCCAACGCGGTGCCGCCTTGCGGAATGATGTTCACATCCAGCGCGTTGACGCTCTGACGAAAGGCTTCGTCATCCACTGTCAACGGGCACTGCAGAAACGCGGTGCCGGCAAACGCCACCAACCCGAGCCGGTCGGACCGGGCCTGCTGCATCAAGTCCAGCGCCGCATACTTGGCCTTGGTCAACCGATCGGGTTTCACATCTTCAGCCAGCATGCTGCGCGATGTGTCGATGGCCACCACGATGTCCAGCCCGCGTTGTTTGACTTCCTCCCAATCGAATCCCCATTGGGGCCGCGCGAGCGCCACCAGCGAGAGAGTCACGGCCAGAACGATCAGGCCGAGACGAATCTTCCGGCGAGTCAGAGAAACGCCGGCCATCAGACCGGCCAACAGGCGGGATTGGATGAATTGGGTGATGAGTCGTTGCCGTTTGCGCCACGCCCACCAGAGGAAGGCGAGCAACAACGGTAACACCACCAGCAGCAACCAAAGCGTTTGGGGGTTTGCATATCTCACGGCAATTTCCTCCAGACGGTATTGCCCAAACCAATTTCCAGCAACAGCAGGAACAGCCCCGGCCACACGACCCAGGGAAACAATTCCTCGTAACGCGCGAACTTTTTGATGTTCGCCTCGGTTTTTTCCAGTTGATCGATCTCCGCGTAAACTTTCTTCAGCGTGTCGGTGCTGTCGGCCCGGTAATACTTTCCTTTGGTTTGATCGGCAATTTTCTTCAATGTGTCTTCGTCAATGTCCACTTCCATCGGCACGTAAAATTTTCGCCCGAACGCGTCCACGCGCGGAAAGGGCGCGGTGCCGCGAATTCCCACGCCAATCGTGTAAACCTTGACGCCGAGGCTCTGCGCGGCTTCCGCGGCGGTCAACGGCGGGACTTTGCCGGCGTTGTTCTGACCGTCTGTCATCAGGATAATGATCTTACTTTTCGACTTCAGTTCGCGCAACCGGTTCAGCGCCGCCGACAGTCCCGAGCCGATGGCGGTGCCATCTTCGATGGTATTCAAGTTCAGCCGTTCAAGATTTCGCAGCAGAAAATCGTGGTCAAGCGTCTTGGGCGCGGCGATGTAAGCGCGCCCGGCGAAGGCGACCAGACCGATGCGATCACCGGGGCGGCGGTCGATGAACTGTTTCAGGACCTCCTTGGCGATGGTCAATCGATTCACGCGCTGGCCACGCACTTCAAAATCCTCGGAGGCCATGCTGCCGGAGAGGTCGAGCGCCACCACGATGTCGATGCCGCTGGCTTTGATCTTTTCTTCGCTCGCGATCTTTTGCGGCTGGGCGAGCGCCACAATGAACAAAGCGAGCGTGAGCCAACGCAGCTTTGCCAGCCAGCCGCCAGCGCGGGAACGGGTCATCTGGTCGATTCCTTTGACGAGTTGGGCCGAGGAGTACAGGAAAGCCGGCGGTTGTCCGCGTCGCCCCTTCAACCAGGCCGCCAACGGCAGGAGCAGAAGCAGCAGTAGAAAGTATGGTTGGGCGAAGGTCATGGGTGGACGTGATTCGTGATGCGTGATGCGTGAGAGGTGGAGTTCTCCGGCAACTTTGGTTCGGTTTCGTCCACCAGTTGCAAGGCGGAAGCGTGCAGGTCCTCGAGTTCGGGACGACCAGGTTCATAGCGCGCGAATTTGACGAGGTCACAGCGCGAGAGGAATTCGCTAAGACTATTCTTTTGCTCCGGCTTCAACAAATCGGTGGCTTGCAGCTCGTGCAAAAACTCCTCGGTGGTGCGATCCGGCGCGTGGAAATTGAATCGTTCCTCCAGGTAAAGACGAATGGTGTCGGAGACCAGAATGCAAAACAAGCGGGGTTGGTCCATCAACGCCAGCGCCTCCTGCAGTTTTTGCCGGGCGCGAATGTGCGGCGGCACGATGACGATGGGCGACGCCTGCTGACGACGTTTTTGCCACCAACGCCAGGCGAAATAAATGAGCGCGGCGAACGCAAGAACGCCGAGTGTCCACCAGAGCCATTCCCAGCCGGTCGGAATCGCCACGGGTGGTTTGATGGCGCGCAGGTCGTTCGTCGTCGGTACGGCGGACAGATTGGTGGTTGAAGAAGTGAGCGCGGCGAGATTGGTTTTCATCCGTGACGACGACGCTTTTCTCGAGTTTCAAAAAATCGCCCCAACGCGGCGGCATAAGGCTGGTCGGTGCGCAACTGGATCGCATCGATGCGGGCGGAGCGGAACAGGCGTTCGAGCTCCTTTTGCGCCTCGGCCTGACGATGCGCGAAGGTCTTGCGCTTATTCGCGTCGTTCGTGTTGACTTCGATAACTTCGCCGGTTTCGGCGTCTTCAAGCACTAGACGGCCAAGCGCGGGCATCTCAATTTCGTAGCGGTCGGCAATTTGCACGGCAACGACATCGTGTCGTCGATTTGCCTGCCGCAGAGCCGGGAAGGAGACAGGGACGAGCGTCTGTGTAACCATTTTGTCTGAGCGCCATGCCTGTTCTTTGCTCGCCGGGTAAGGCGGCGGCTGTTCGAGCAAGAAATCCGACACGACGACAGCGATGGCGCGATGCGGCGTGACGCGGGTGAGAAATTCCAACGCGTGATTCAAATCCGTGCCGCGACGTTTGGGTTCAAAAAAAAGTATTTCCCGAATGACGCGCAAGACGTGACGGCGTCCCTTGCGCGGCGGAATGAATTTCTCGACCTCGTCGGTGAACAGGATCAGGCCGACCTTGTCGTTGTTGCGGATGGCGGAGAAGGCGAGCACGGAGGCGATCTCGGCGGCGAGTTCGCGTTTGGATTGCTCGCCGGAGCCGAACAAGCCGGAGCCGCTCACATCCACAACGAGCATCAGAGTCAGCTCGCGTTCTTCGACGAACTTTTTTATGAAGGGATGATTCATGCGCGCGGTGACGTTCCAATCAATGGAGCGGACTTCGTCACCGGGCTGATACTCGCGCACCTCCTCGAAATTCATCCCCTGGCCCTTGAAGACGCTGTGGTATTGGCCGGCAAGCGTTTCGCTGACGAGCCGGTTCGTGCGAATCTCGATCTGCCGGATTTTTTTGAGGATTTCGCGGGGAATCATGGGAGGCGTGAGGCGTGAGGTGTGAGGCGTGAATGGAGAAACTCGACTTGCGTGAATGAGCCAACGCAATAAATTGAATCCATGTCCGTAGCGAAATTCTTTTCCGCAGCGAAAAAACTTCCCTTCGATGAACGGGTTGAACTCGCACATCGTCTCTGGGATGAATTCATGGATGGCTTCCAAGGCTGGAAAGCGTCGCCAATGCCCGAAGGTCTATTCGCTTGGAAAACTCTGAAGGCCGAGATTGATGCAAAGTTGAGCCGCAGCGACCGTATCGAACTCGCGCAACGAGTTTGGGGAAACATCCAAGAGAATGGATTTGACCCCGAACCGACGCCGGAGCAAATCGAGGAATTAGAGCGACGGGCGCGTGAAGCGATCGCACATCCTGAGAGATGCATTCCGTGGGAAAAGGTGCGAGCGGATCTTAAGAAGCGCCTACGCGCACGCCGAGCCCGCTCTGCATAGGTCATCTCATTAACACCGGGCTTCAGCCAGGTGCGAACGTGACCAAGAAACTCCAGCCGTTTCAACGGCCTTCCTGCGCGCGGAAAACCGTTAAAACGGTTAAAGGTCTCCCCATCGCCATTCACCGGGCTGAAGCCCGGTGTTAATGAGATGATGGAGCACGGCCGTGGTCGCAAATCCAGCCGCAGCGCGTGGTGATTCGTGAGCGCGTTGGAAATGTCGAGCGTGCTGCGGCTGGTGCTTCGCACACAGCCGCGCTCCGGGGCGGCGGAAGCGCGGCGTTCACGCCGCTTCAACGGGCGAACGGGATTGCGTGGTGGGTTCGTTTTGGACGCGGCAGTGGTGCGGCCGGTGAAGCGGGCTGAAGCCCGCGCTCCGGCCGCAAACCCGGTCACGATGCGGTTCGTGCGAATCTCGATCTGCCGGATTTTTTTGAGGATTTCGTGAGGGATCATGGCGACGTTTGAAGGTTTGTCTGAGGTACCAAACTCTCGTAAGTGCGGAATGGTTTAAAAAACCCCTCAAAATCTTTTTTAAACTTGTCGAGTGAATACCAACCTTCTTTGATCCCGTCAAAACCATCATCAAGGACGTAAACCGCAGACTCGTGCTCTTTTGGAACTTGCTGGTTTATTACCCATCGAAACAGAATCCTAACAACCTGTTCTCCAGTAAACTGCTTAGTTCGCGCCGCGAGTCCCAAGCGAGCCAGCACTAGATTCCAAACAGTGGGCAAATCTGATTTGCCTGGAACAGCGTCCAGAAGCCTGCGTTTACTAGCTTCCTTATCGATTGAAAGATTTAGCAACCAATCTGGAGTGCTTGCACTACTTTCGGCGATCATTTTGTCTGCCCATGCTTCGATGTCGTTTTCCCGGCAAAGGCCAACTTCCAGTGCTAGTTGGAAGTATTCTGCAAAATCTTTGGTCGTTGGCTGACGCATTTGATTGCCGAGCCCTGTTCACGGCACAGGCAACTCATCAAAGATTTTCTGAATGACCGTTTCGCTGGGTTTCTCCTCGGCTTCGCAGGCGGTCATGGCTCTTCGATTCCCAAATCTCGGCAGGTTTTTCGCGCGAGGAAGCGGTTGATTTCCGTGTGGCGCGGGACAGCCGAGCGGCGATTGAGTGCGGGGGTTTCCCACCATGAGTGATTCGCCCCTTCGCGGACGAGCCGGCAACTGTGAGCGGCCAGATGGCGGATGAGTTCGCGGGTGTTTCACACCAGAATCGCGGCTTCTTCGTAATCATTCTGCGCGGCGTTGCGCGCGTCTTTGCGGTTGAACTCCAGCGCTTCGCTCAAGGCGGAGCGGAGATTTTTCAACAACTCGGCCTTCGTTTTGCCCTGACAGTTCACGCCGGGGATTTCTTCGACCCAACCAATCCACCAGTCGGAGTCTTTTTTGATCACTGCGGTGAATCTATTTTTCATGGTTATCAAGGTAACGGGTTTTACGGCACGGGCAACTCATCAAAAATTTTCTGGATGACCGTTTCGCTGGTTTTTTCCTCGGCCTCGGCTTCGCAGGTGACGGCAAAGAGCGTGTTCAAGCAATTGGCTGCAAATCCAGCAGATGACAAACCTCGATGCCGTCGTCCAAGTCCGGCCAGTAAATCGCGAAGCCGCCCGGCTCAAGTTTCCAGTTGGCGCGTTGCTTGGGCGTGGCTTTGGCCAGCCACTTCAGCCACGGCACTTCGGCCAGCGGCAGGCTTATTTCGCGCCAGTCGTCGAGCCGGACGTGCAGCGTGCCGTTGGTGAAACGGACGCTCTGGGCGTGGACTTGTTCCGTGGTTTTAGCGGTTAAAGTATTCATGCCATGCTTCCAACAGTTTGGTTTCGTTTTGTTGTGTCAGCTTCTACACCCGATTCAATGCAGCTTTATTGTAGCCGTGATTGTATTCGACTTCGAGTGAATTGAGCCAGATTTTCGCCACCTTCTCCGCGTGAATGCCGTGAACGTGCGGCGGCTCATGCACGTCCGACGAGTAAAAACGGAATTTGTAGCCTTCAATGAAGATGGTCGGCATAGCTCACGGCACGGGCAATTCATCAAAGATTTTCTGGATGACTGTTTCGCTGGTTTTTTCTTCGGCTTCGGCTTCGTAGGTGATCGCGACGCGGTGGCGCAGCACGTCCATGCCGATGCTTTTCACGTCTTGCGGTGTGACGTAGCCGCGTCCGCGCAGGAAGGCATAGGCTTTGGCGGCGAGAGTCAGCGCAATGGTCGCCCGCGGTGAAGCGCCGAGTTGAATCAATCCTTGCAGTTGGATTTGGTAGTTGCCGGGATCGCGCGTGCAGCAGACCAGATCGACGACGTAATCCTTGACCTTGTCGTCCACGTAGATGTCGTTGATGACTTCACGCGCGTCGAGGATCTGCTTTGGCGTCACTACCGGCCCGGCGGTTGGCAAGTGGGAAGTGCGGGCCATGAGGTCGAGGATTTGGCGTTCTTCGTCGCGCGAGGGATAACCGATCTTGAGTTTGAGCATGAAGCGATCAACCTGGGCTTCCGGCAGCGGATAAGTGCCTTCCTGTTCGATGGGATTCTGTGTGGCGAGCACGAGGAAGGGTTCTTCCAGTCTGTGGGTTTGTTCGCCGATGGTGACTTGCTTTTCCTGCATCGCTTCGAGCAGGGCGCTTTGAACCTTGGCCGGTGCGCGGTTGATTTCGTCGGCAAGAATCAGGTTGGCGAAGATCGGCCCGCGCCGCGTGGTGAAGCCGCCGGATTGCGGGTTGTAAATCTGCGTGCCGATGACGTCGGCGGGGAGCATGTCAGGCGTGAATTGCAAGCGAGCGAATTTGACCTGAAGCGTGGCGGCAAGGGTTTTGACGGAAAGTGTTTTGGCGAGACCCGGTACGCCTTCGAGCAAGACATGGCCGTTGGCCAGCAGACCGATGGCGAGACGCTCGACCAGATAAGTTTGACCGATGACGACCTTGCTGATTTCATTAAAGAGAGGCCGCACAAAAGCGCTGGCGTCCCGGACGGTTTCGTTGATCTGATGGATGCCGGTGTTCATTCGTGTAATTATGTTAATGACACATCGACAGGAAAACTAGAAAATGTGTTCAGAGAAATCTGGAAGTTAGCATGGGATTGGCAGTTAACTATTCCAAATAGAAGATGAGAACAGAAGCGTCAAGTCTGGCCGGGCACGTTCGCCGTATGCGAACGGCCTACTCGTTTTTGTTAATCTCGGTGGGACTCGTGGTCGGCGCTTATTATTTGGTGCGAACCAATAAAGTGGACCTGCCAGTTTATCTGCCGTTGATCGTGTTGTTTGGCGGGTTGGAGGCCAGTGTTTTGATTTTTGCCATCCTTTGGTCGCAGGTGAAAGGCCGGGTGCGCGCCGAACAGATCGAAACCGAATTGGCCTCGGAGAAGGAGCGCTTGACGGTCACCTTGAATTCCATCGGCGAAGGCGTCATCACGACCGACACGGGAGGGAAGGTGGTGTCCATCAACAATGCCGCGGAACAAATGACCGGCTGGCCGCAACGCGAAGCGGTGGGCAAGCCGCTCAGCGATTTGTTCCACATCATTCATGAAAAATCCAGGGAGCGCCGCGCCAACCCGGTGGAAAATGTCATGCGGGTCGGCGGCGCTGCGGGGCTGCAAAGCTCGACGATTTTGATTGCGCGGGACAAAACCGAGCGGGTCATTTCCGACAGCGCCACGCCGATTCGAGACGAGGAGGGAAATATCTACGGCGTGGTGGTGGTTTTCCGTGACATTACCGAGAAGCAAAAATCCGAAGTGGAATTGTTGAAAGAAAGCAAGCTGGAATCGGTGGGTTTGCTGGCGGGCGGTATTGCGCATGACTACAACAACATCCTGACGGGCATCATTGGAAATATCTCGCTGGCCCGGATGTCCACGCAATCTCCCGAAATCTTGCTGGGCCGGCTGGAGGCCGTGGAGAAGTCGGCGATGCGGGCGAAGGATTTAACGCAGCAATTATTGACGTTTGCGCGTGGCGGCTCGCCCATCCGCAAACCGCTCCAGATTTCCAATTTGATCCGGGAAGCGGCGCAGTTCGGTCTGCACGGCACCAATGTGGACAGTGAGTTCTCGCTGCCCGCCGATCTCTGGCCGGTGGAGGTGGATGAAACCCAAATCCGGCAGACCATCAGTCACCTGGTCATCAACGCCGTGCAAGCGATGCCTGAAGGCGGAAAGATTGAAGTGCGGGCGGAGAACGTTGAATTGATCGGCGGGTTCACGTCCGCCTTGAGGCCCGGCAGATACATCAAGATTTCCATCAAAGATCACGGCGAGGGCATCAGCCCGGAAAATCTGCCGCGAATTTTTGATCCTTACTTCAGCACCAAAAAGCAGGCCAGCGGTTTGGGACTGGCGACCGCTTATTCCGTCATCCGCAAGCATGATGGCCAGATCAAAGTGGAATCGACAGTGGGAGCCGGCACCACGTTTCACATCCATCTGCCCGCCACTTTCAAGGCGGAGTTACCGGCCCCGCCGCCCGACCGAAAGAAGCCGTTGTTTACGGGTCAGGGTCGCGTTCTCATCATGGATGACGAAGAAGAAATCCTGAACGTGGTCGGCTCGATGCTGGAGTTGAGCGGTTACCAAGTGAAGACGGCCCGGGACGGCGTAGAGGCTCTCGCCCTCTACAAAGCAGCGAAAGGCGAGGGCAAACCATTTACGGCTGTGATCATGGACCTGACCATTCCCAACGGCATGGGTGGGCGCGAAGCGATCCGGCTGCTGAAGGAATTTGATCCCCAGGCCAAGGCAATCGTCTCCAGCGGTTATTCCTATGATCCGGTGATGGCGGACTACCGGAGATACGGTTTCAGCGGCATCATTCCCAAGCCCTATCGCCTGGAAGACATGGGACGCGTGCTGGCCGAGGTAATCAGCGGCAACGTCGAGGTTGCATAAGAAATTTGGATGGGCCGGGCGCAGCCATAGGGGAAACTATTCTTCCGTGCATTCGCATCCCTAAAACCGCACTCGCGCGGCGGCAATGTCCCGCGCAATCTGCTTCCTGAGCTCGACCGTGGAGGAGAACTTTTTTTCCTCGCGCAGTCTTTCGACAAAGGTGACCTCCAGTTCCGCGCCATAAAGATCGCCGTCAAAATCGAGCAGGTGCGTTTCCACGCGGAGCTGCGGCGCGGGCTTTTTCAACGTGGGGCGAAAACCAATGTTCAGAACGGCTCGGCGGGACTTTCCACCGGTGGTGGCGAGCACGGCATATACGCCACGGGGCGGCAGAACCAGACCGTTGACCTCGAGGTTCGCCGTTGGAAAACCGAGTTGACAGCCGAATCGATCTCCGCGAACCACGCGCCCGGCCAGCGAATAAGCGCGCCCCAACATCTGGCTGGCGGCATACAATTCCCCGGCGCGGATGGCCTCACGAATGCGCGTGCTGCTGACCGCCCTGCCGTCCAGTGAGACGGCCGCCAGACCATGCACCGTAAAGTTCAGCTCCGCACCCAACGCCTTCAGCAAGGCAACATTGCCCGTCCGTTTGTGACCGAAGGCGAAGGAACTGCCAACGCACAGGCTTTGGAGGTGACCGAGGTCGCGCGTCAGGCCACGGATGAAGACCTCGCCGGTTTGTTCGCTGAATGATTTATCGAAATGAATCAACAAGAGTGAATCGCTGCCGAGCGCCTCAATGCCGCGCAGTTTCTGTGGCAGGGAGTAAATCAACGGGGGTACGCGCTGCGGCGACACAATCGCGTTCGGGTGACAATCGAACGTGATCACCAACGCGACTGCGTCATGCTGGCGGGCATCGGCAATGGTTTGCCGGATGACCTGCTGGTGGCCCAAATGAACGCCGTCGAACATCCCGATGGCCACGCAGACTTTGCGCGCGCCGGGTTTCAGTTCGCGGGCGGAGTGGATGACATTCATGGCGGAGAAAACTCCAACATCCAAGCGCCAAGCACCAGTGAAATTCCCTTCTTCAGGCGCGAAACTTCCAGCGGGCCACGACGTAAATGATTTGAACTGGGGCTTTGGAGCTTCACTGGATGTTGGAGGTTGGTGCTTGAAGCTTTCAACTCGCGGCCAGTTTCAAAAACGGAATGACACGCTTCTCGAGTTCGCTTAAAGACAGCTTCAGGGCGGCGTCGAGCGGGATGGCGTCGGCAACATTGAATTTCCCGGAAACAGTTCGTCGCAAGGTGGCCAAGTGCGCGCCGCAGCCAAGTTTCTGGCCCAATTCATGGGCCAAAGTCCGGACATATGTGCCCTTGGTGCAGGCGACGCTGAAATGACCGATCGGCTCGGTGTAGGCGCTGAAACGGAAATTGTAGATGTGAATGAGGCGCGGCTGGCGTTCCACTTCGATGCCTTTGCGCGCCAGCTTGTAAAGCGGCACACCATTTTTTTTGATCGCGGAGACCATGGGCGGCATTTGCATTTGATCGCCCACGAACGTGGCTGCCAGTTCGTTCAACTGTTCCACCGCGGTGGGTGGGACGGGCAGGGAAGCCACCAGTTCGCCGTCGGCATCGTAGCTGTCCGTGGTTTCGCCAAACTTGATGGTGCCCTCATAAACCTTGTCGGAGGACATCAGCTTTTCCGAAAGCTTGGTGCCACGACCCAGCACGATGATGAGCAGCCCGGTGGCATTGGGATCGAGCGTGCCGCAGTGGCCGACCTTTTTGATTTGGAACTGGCGGCGGATGGCGTCCACGACATCGTGAGAAGTCGGCCCGGCCGGCTTGTCGATGAGAATGGCGCCGTCGAGAGAATCAAATTCGCGCATGAAAAATCAATGGGCGGAATTAAGCGCTTTCTTGACGGCGGCAATGACCTTGCGCTGCACGGAAAGCGGCTTGCCCCGGATGCGCGCACCGGCGGCGGCGTTATGGCCGCCGCCACCGAACTGGGAGGCGATGTCGTTCACGTTCACCCGGTTGCTTTTAGATCGCAAACTGATGCGTGTCAGCTCCGGCTCGATTTCTTCGAATACGCAGGCGATGACGACGGGTTCGATGTCGCGGATGTGATCGATCAAGCCTTCGGACTCGCTGGTGTCGGCACCGGTGCGCGCGTAGTCGGCCTTTTTCAACCAGAGGTAGGCGATTTGATCATCGTGCGTCAGGTGGAAATGGTTATAGACGTGGCGCAGCAACCGCACGCGGGAGAGTGGGTAGGATTGATAGACTTCGTCACAGATTTTGGCGAGGTTCGCACCGCGTTGCACCAGTTCGCCGGCGACATGATAAGTACCGGGGCGGGTGGTGGGATATTGAAACGAGCCGGTGTCGGTGGACACGGCGGTAAACAAGCAATCGGCGATCGGCGGCGTGATCGGCCAGCGCGCAGCCTTTAAGAGACGAAAAATTATTTCTCCCGTGGACGGGTTCCTGGCCAGAACCCAGTTCAAATCGGCGTAGCGGGTGTTGCTGGCATGATGGTCGATGTTGATAAAGAGTTTTCGTTTGGCGATGCACGCGCCGACTTTCCCGAGACGCTCGAAGCTGGCGGAGTCGGTGGCGATGACGCAGTCAAATTTCATGCCAGGGCGCGGTTTTTGAATGAGATGATCCGGGTCGAGGAAGGCGAGTTTGCGGGGATTGCCGTCCTCGTTCCAGCAGCGGACTTTCTTTCCCTGGTTCAGAAGAGCGAGCGTGAGTCCGAGTTGCGATCCGATGCAATCGCCGTCCGGGCGCACGTGACCCACGACGCAGAAGGTGCGGCAGTCGCGAATGCTCTCGAGGATGCGGTTGATGATTTTGGGTTGGGAATTCATTCTTGCGACAGGGTCGGTTCGAGTTCCTCAATGATGGCGAGCACGCGGTTGCCGCGGGCGATGGATTCATCAAGCACGAAGCGCAGTTGCGGCGTGTATTTCAGGATGATGGATTTGGCGACGAGACCCTGGATGCGCTTGCGGTGTTTCACGAGCAGACCGAAGCCGCGTTTTTGTTGCTCGGCGTTGCCCAGGATGCTGACGAAGACGGTGGCGGAATGCAGGTCGCCGGAGACGCCCACGTCGTTGACCGAGATCAGTCCGGCGGCGCTGACGGGGAACTCGCGGCGGATGACCTCGCCGATCTGGCGTTTCAACAACTCTTGCACCCGCTGGAGTCGGAGTGAGGGCATATTAAGCTCTAAGAATGAGAATATGATTAAGAAAGATGGCGCGGTTCGTGATGCTCCCTCCTCTTAATCGTAAACTGTTTTTAATAGTTCACAGTTTCTGCGTCACTTTTTCGACCGTGTAACATTCAATGGTGTCGCCCGGTTGAAATTCGCTGAACCCCTCCAGCCGGATGCCACATTCCATCCCGCTGCGCACTTCATTGACCTCGTCCTGGAAACGGCGAAGGGTTTGAATGGCGCCCTCGTAAATCAGTCCCTTGCGGCGCAGCACGCGTACTTTGCCGCGGACGATCCGGCCGCTGTTGACGATGCAACCCGCAACGGGACTGCCCTTGGACAGTTCGAAAATCTTGCGCACCTCGGCTTCGCCGATGACGACCTCTTTCAGAATCGGGTCGAGCAGTCCAGCCATGGCTTCGATCACCTGATCAATCAGTTCATAGATAATGGAGTAGAGCTTGATCTGGACGCCTTCACGCTTGGCGATGTCGGAGACGCCGTTGTCGATGCGGGTATGAAAACCGAGAATGACGGCGTGCGACGCCGAAGCCAGCAGGACGTCCGACTCGGTGATGGTGCCGACGGCGCTATGGATGACTTCGAGGGAAACTTTTTCAGAATCAATTTTCTTGAGCGCCTCGACGATGGCTTCCACCGAACCTTGCGTATCGGCTTTGACCACGAGCTTAAGCACTTTGGCGGAACTTGAGGCCATCGTGTCGAACAGGTTTTCCAACGTCACCTTGGCCCGTGCCTCTTGTCCCAAAGCGCGCGCTTCCATGGCGCGATTTTCGGCCAGGTCGCGCGCATTCTTGTCATCTTCAACCGCGCTGAATTCCAGACCGGCTACCGGCACACCGTTTAGCCCAAGCAATTTGACCGCCACGGATGGCCCGGCTTCCCTGAGGCGCTTGCCTTCTTCGTTGATGAGCGCGCGGACTTTGCCCCAGTACTGACCGCAGATGACGGCGTCGCCCACGCGCAAGGTGCCTTTGCGCACCAGCACCGTGGCCGTGGGGCCGCCGGGTTCGAGGCCGGACTCGATGACGTTGCCTTTGGCGCGGCGATCGGGGTTGGCTTTAAGCTCGAGCAAGTCGGCCTGGAGCAAAATCATTTCCAAAAGTTTGTCCACGCCTTGTTTGGTCAGCGCGGAGACATCGACGAAGATGGTTTCGCCGCCCCAATCATCCGGCACCAGCCCCTTTTCCTGCAACTGTTGGCGGACTTTCATCGGGTTGGCGTTGGGATGATCGCACTTGTTGACGGCCACGAGAATCGGAACTTTGGCGGCCTGCGCGTGGCTGAGCGCCTCGAGGGTTTGCGGCATCACACCGTCATTGGCGGCGACGACGAGCACGACGATGTCGGTCACGTTCGCTCCGCGCGCGCGCATGGAACTGAACGCGGCGTGGCCGGGGGTGTCGAGGAATGTGATTTGCTGGAGTTCACCTTTTCGCTCCGGGTGCGGGAAGGAAATGGTGTAGGCGCCGATGTGTTGGGTGATGCCGCCGGCTTCGCCAGCCGCCACATCGGATTTGCGGATGACATCGAGCAACGTGGTTTTGCCATGGTCCACGTGACCCATGATCGTAACGACCGGCGCGCGCGGCTTCAACGCCTCGGGCTTGTCATCCACATCCAGCTCAACCTTTTTTTCCGGCGCGTGAACCAGTCCGCTGCCGCGCTCCCGCTTTTCCAGTTCGAAACGAAATCCGTACTTGGCGCAAACTTTTTGCGCGATCCCTTCGTCGATGGCCTGGTTGACGTTGGCGAAGACGTTCAACTCCATCAAATCCGCGATCAATTGAAAGGGTTTGCGTTTGAGTTGTTCGGCCAGCTCGCGCACGACGATGGGCGGTTTGAGCGTGATGAGTTCACCGGTTGTGGGCGGAACAAATTTTGGCAATGTCGGCTTGAGCGCCTCGGCGGTTGCACCACTGGTCTTTTGGACACCACTTTGTTTCTGGCCGGGCAAGGGTTGGGCCGCGGGTGGCGCGCCGCCGCCACGGACACTGCGAATGTCCCCGCGACGGGTGAACTCCGTTTTGGTACCAAGGTAGGCGCGTGCGGGACGTCTGGCGGGGGTTGATTTTTGTTCGGCCCGCGGCGGAGGTTTTGCGGGCAGTTGAACGAAACCAACCTTGTCGCCCACCCGCGGGCCGGGCGGGGGCGGCGGGGGTTTGGCGATTTCCAAGGAGGGCTTTGGCTGGTCGATGCCCACCGGCGTTGGATGAATCTCCGCCCCGGTTTCGTCCGCTATGGATGGCGCCAAGTCGATGGCAGCGATAGGGCCGGTTGCGGCCCTGGTCTTTTCATCTGTCGTCGCCGGCTTCGGTTCCGTGACCACGATGATCGATTGGGGAGGTGGCGAAGGCGGCGCAGGAGGGGCCGTGACCACCGGCCGGCCGCCGGTGAGTTGTAATTCCAGGAATTCGGCGGTGATTTTATCCAGCGAGCTGGAGGGGACGCGCGCGGCAATGCCCAGTTCCTTGGCCTTGGCAAGGACTTCCTTGTTCTCGAGACCAAGTTTTTTCGAAATGTCGTATATGCGAACGGGCATAATAATTTAACTCAAATTCTGCGAGCCAGATTTTCCACAAGGCCTTCATCGGCTTAAGCCACAGACGATGTGTTTACTGAACTCATAGGCTGATACCGGACTAAGTAACCGACGGTTCGCCGACTTTTAAGGTGCGCCGCGCAACTTCCGCGCTGGCGGCATCCCTGATGGCGGTCGCCTGTTCGCCAATGCCAGGGATCTCCGCCAAGTCGCCGACCTCAGCTTGCAATAAATCTTCCAGACTCGTCAAACCATGATGCACCAGCGTATCGGCTTGTTCTTTGGAAATTCCGGGGATGGCCGCCAATAATTCCACGGCGTTGGCAACCTTTTCGGCAAAACCCATCGTGACGACGACTTCCGGCACAATATCCACCTGCCAACCAGTCAATTTGGAGGACAGCCGGGCATTTTGACCGCGCTTGCCAATCGCCAGCGAGAGTTGATCTTCGCTGACGATGATTCTAACTCGGCGATTTGCTTCGTCCACTTCGAAGGATTTCAATTGGGCCGGTGCCAGCGCGTTGGTGATGTACGCTTTGACGTTGGGTTCCCATTTGATGATGTCCACTTTTTCGTTGTTCAATTCGCGGACGATGTTTTTGACCCGTTGACCGCGCAGTCCAACGCACGCGCCAACGGGGTCAACCTTGCCGTCGCGCGAATGAACCGCCAGTTTGGTGCGGAAACCCGGTTCGCGGGCTATGCCTTTGATCTCAATCGTGCCGTCGTTGATTTCGGATACTTCCAGTTGAAACAGCTTGATGACAAATTGCGGGTCAGCACGGGAGAGAATGATCTCCGGTCCGTGCGGGCCGTCTTCGACCGCCTTGACGTAGCAACGAATCCGCTCGCCGATCTGGTATTCCTCGGTCGGCACACGTTCGCGGTTGGGCAAAAGCGCTTCGTACTTGCCCAGATCAACGGTGACATCTGAGCGATCAAATCGCCGGACGATTCCACTGATGATATCTCCCACGCGGTCCTTGAATTCAGAGAGGATGAGCTGCTTTTCGGCGCGGCGCACATGTTGCATGAGGGATTGTTTGGCGTACTGAGCCGCAATCCGTCCGAAACCGGCCGGGGTGACTTCCACTTCAATTTCATCACCCAGTTGCGCGTCCGCTTTGATCCGGCGCGCGTCGAACACGGAAATCTGATCGTGCTTGGAAAGAATCTTGTCCGAGACAATCAACTTGGCGAACGCTTTGATGTCTCCGGATTTGGGATCAATGACGCAGCGCAGTTCACGCGCCGGGCCGACCGCCTTTTTGGCGGCGGAGAGCAGGGCGTCTTCCACCGCGGCGACAAGGATCTCGCGGCTGATGCCCTTTTCCCGCTCCCAATATTCGAGTACTGTTAAAAAATCAGCGTTCATAAGCTCATTCCGGCGTGCCATGCGTGGAACAAAAAAGTCGGTAGAATAATCTCCGACTTCGCGCGCTGGCAGACCAGCAAACTATCTTTATGCTGTGAGATTAAATATTCCTCTTGAGGGAGTCAAGTTTCAATTCGGCAACTGCCTGAGAATAAAAAGGCGATGGAAACGCCTCTGCGCAGAAGAGTTAACGGTCAGGCAGGCAAGGTCCGGAACGAGTTGGAAGAATCGTGTTTGCGCTGCAGGATTGTCCTGGTGGTCGCCATTGCCACTCACCGGAAGCGGATCAACCGGCCGGGCGGGGATCGCATCCTCCACCCTCCAAGCAGCTTCTGCGCGGAAATTTTTTGCTTTTTTTGAGCGTCTGTTCCAACCTCGGCTTATGACGAAACCGCTCGCGCTCGTGTTGTACGAAAAACTACTTCCGGGCAGCCAACTCGTTAACAAACTGCAAGACTTGAACTATCGCGTTTATACAATTGCGGATGCCGGTGCGCTCGTGGATTACGCCCGGCAAAAAAAACCATTAGTGGTGCTGGCCGATCTGGCTTCGAGCCTGACCAATGTCTCGGTTGCCATTGCCAGGTTAAAACAAAATCCAGACACCAAACATCTTCCGGTGATCGCCTTCTCCAGCGATGAAGAAAAAGAGGCGCGTGAGGCGGCGCGTCAGGCCGGTGCGACGTTGGTGGTGAATGACGCCGCGATTCTGACTCACCTGGATCAGTTTCTGGAACAGGCGCTCCACGTGGAGTGATAGAACCACACTCCCGATTCGCTCATACTTATGGCACTCCCGGTCGTTAAACTGAATCAGGGCATTCATGCGATGCACCTGTTTTACCGGATTGATCGCGTGCGCTGGTCGCAATTGCCGACGGGCGAATCCGCCAGGGTTCGTGGCCGATTGGAGCAGCTCTGCGCCGCCAATGCTGCGGTTTCAAATCCGCGCCTGACCAGTTATGCGACCGTTGGCGGAAAAGCAGACCTGGGCTTCATGTTGTTGGCGGCGGAATTGGGGCAGCTCGCCCAGATGCATCGTGATTTGGAAGCCTGTTTCCCGCCGGGCGCGATTGAACGAGGGTTCACCTATTTGAGCGTTACCGAGCTTTCCGAATACGCGACCACCGAGGAGGACAATCGCCAGATGCTCACCGAGCAGGAAAAACTTGCGCCCGAAAGCGAAGCCTTCAGCAAACGTCTGGCCGAGTTGAACAAACGGCGCGTGGAGTACGAACATTACCGGCTATATCCCGAAATGCCGGATTGGGAGGTCATGGGGTTTTATCCAATGAGCAAACGCCGCGCTGCCGCGGATAATTGGTACCTGCTCGATTTTGCCACGCGCAAGCGGCTGATGGGCGGTCACGCGCGCGTGGGACGCAAATACGCCGGCCGGGTTTCCCAACTCATCACCGGCTCAACCGGTCTCGATGATTGGGAATGGGGCGTGACGTTGATGGCCCACCAGGTTGATGCCTTGAAGGAGATCGTCTATGAAATGCGTTTTGATGAAGTGACCGCCCGCTATGGCGACTTCGGCCCGTTTTACGTCAACTTGCGTCTGTCTCCCGCGCAGTTGTGGGAGCACCTGCATCTCTAGAATCAATGCCGCGTTGAGAGGCTTTTGTCGGCACTCTTTTTCCTCGAAATTGGGAATAAGCTGGGGAATAACCTTGGGAATAAGATTACTGCAACAAGTACTTGACCGCCGCGGCGCAAACTTTTATTCTGCCCGCAATCAAATTTGAGTCGTATGCTTGCCTTACGAAGCGATTGCGGGACACAAGCTGAAACGAAGAGCTTGTGTCCTTTCGTTTTTTGAGCCGGCGCACTCAAGCACCTCAGGAGAAAAATATGGCCAGCGGCAAAGTCAAATGGTTCGATAACAAAAAGGGGTTTGGTTTCATCGCCCAGGACTCCGGGCAGGATGTATTCGTGCATCACTCCTCGATTCAGGGCACCGGCTTCAAAACTTTGAATGAAGGGGAAGCGGTAACATTCGACATTGTTCAAAGCGAGAAAGGCCCCAAGGCCCAGAACGTCCAGCACGTCCAACCTGCCTAGGCATTCGATTTAGATTGTCACCCATCAACACCAGCCTCCTGCCAGTGGGCCGGGGGCTTTTTTCTTCAGCGCTCGAGCCTGTGCACGCAATGTCATGAGGTCTGATCCAGCCACCCAACCCATCACCAGCCTGTACGTGCATGTGCCGTTTTGCGCGCGTAAATGCGAGTACTGCGCCTTCTATTCCGAGGCCTCCAATGGCGAAATCATCGATCGCTATGTGAGAGCACTCATCCGCGAACTGGAGCTGGTGGCCGCCGAGCTCAAGCCGCGCACCGTGTTCTTCGGCGGCGGCACACCTTCGCTCTTGAACTTGCGGCAATGGGAAAAAATCCTGAAAACAATGGAACGCCTCGACCTCCTTGGAGCGGCGGAGTGGACGGTGGAATGCAACCCTGCGACGGTTTCGCTCGACAAAGCCCGGTTGCTGCGCGACTACGGCGTCAATCGCATCTCGATGGGCGTGCAATCCCTTGACGAAACTTTGCTCGAACGCCTGGGGCGTATCCACACGCGTGACATGGTGTTCAAATCCTTCGACACTTTGCGCGCCGCCGGCTTCGATAACCTCAACATCGATCTGATGTTTGCGGTTCCCGGCCAGACGATGTCGATCTGGCGCGATACGTTGACCGAAGTGATGGCTTTGGGCAGCGAACATCTTTCCTGTTACGAAGTGATTTATGAGGAAGACACACCGCTCTACGCGCAGCTTCAGGCGGGGCAGTTTGATGTGGACGAGGATTTGGCCTGCGGGATGTATGACGAGTTGATCGAACGCGGAGCGCAGGCTGGTTTTGTGCAATATGAAATCGCCAACTTCGCCCGCGACACGCGCGGTGAAAACGGAGTGTTGGCGCGTTGGAGCAATGAGGACCCGGCAATCGTCCCCTCCATCACTCCATCACTCCATCACTCCATTCCCACCCGCGCCTGCCGGCACAACATCAACTATTGGCGTGGCGGTTCGTTTTATGGGTTGGGTCCCAGTGCGACCAGTTATGTGCGCGGCGTCCGGACGAAGAACTGGTCGAACACGCAACGCTATTGCCAGCAGTTGGAACGCGGGGCGCGGGCGATTGAATCGCGCGAAGAACTTTCGCCCCTTTCACGCGCGGGCGAAATTGCGGCGTTCGGTCTGCGGATGAACGCGGGCTGGCCGTTTGCGCAATTCCAACAGATTGCCGGCAACGATCTGCGTCGGGAATGGTCAGACGAGATGAATCAGTTGGTGGGGCAGGGCTGGGGCCGGATTGACCATCATGGCTTCAGGCTGACGCGAGCCGGACTGCGGTTCGCTGATTCTGCCGCCGAGCTGTTTCTGCGCTGAAAACCTGGGCCGCCGCGCCTCAATTCAGCGTTGCCTCTCGGCGGGCAAACCATTAAACTTCACGTCATGAAGCATCAGCTCGATTTCGAGAAGCCGATTGTTGAGTTGGAGAACAAGCTGGAGGAACTTAAAAAGCACCAGGAAACCCACTCCTTAAGCGTCAATTTCCAGCAGGAAATCCAGCAGATCGAGAAGAAAATCGCCGCCACGCGCAAACAAGTCTTTTCCAACCTCACCGCCTGGCAACGCGTGCAACTGGCCCGCCACCCGAAACGTCCCTTCACCTTGGACTACCTCAAATCCACGTTTAACGATTTCAACGAACTGCATGGTGACCGGTTGTTCGCCGAAGACCGCGCCGTGGTGGGCGGGTTCGCGAAGCTGGGCGACCACAAGGTCATGGTGATCGGCACCCAGAAAGGCCGTGATACCAAGGAAAACATCATGCGCAATTTCGGCTCCGCCCACCCGGAGGGCTATCGCAAGGCGCTTCGTCTGATGCGCATGGCCGACAAGTTCGGTTTGCCGATCATCACCCTCATCGACACCGCGGGCGCGTACCCCGGCATCGGCGCAGAGGAACGTCACATTGCCGAGGCGATTGCCGTCAACCTGCGCGAGATGATGTTGTTCGAGGTGTCTATCATCGCCGCGGTGATTGGCGAAGGCGGTTCCGGAGGCGCTCTGGGCATCGGCGTGGCCGACCGCGTTCTCATCATGGAAAACGCGTACTACTCGGTCATCAGCCCGGAAGGCTGCGCGGCGATTCTTTGGAAAGACCGCACCGCGTCGGCGAAGGCCGCCCAGGCTTTGAAAATCACCGCCAAAGACCTTCTGGAATTGGGTTTTGTGGATGAGGTCATACCCGAACCGCTCGGCGGCGCGCACAATGATCCAGCCATGGCCGCAGAGAGCTTAAAGAAGCATCTACTCAAACATCTCAACCAATTACAAAAGCTCACGGGCGAGGAGCGTCTGAAGGAACGCTACGCCAAGTTTCGCGCGCATGGCCATTTTGTGGAGAAACAAACCTCCGCCGCGGCCTGAGCAATCTTCCAGTTTCGGATGGTGTTGTTCTGAATGACAGATTGAATCGTTGAGTCGATCTTCCAGGAAAATCATTCGAAAAGTTTCCATGCTCTACCCGCTGACCTTCCATCCGATTTTCAAGGAACGTGTCTGGGGTGGGCGAAACCTGGAGCGGCTTTACCGAAAACCGTTGCCGCCGGACGTTCCCATCGGCGAATCGTGGGAGATCTCCGACCGCCCCAACGACGTGAGTGTGATTGCCAACGGCCCGCTGCGCGGCAAGGACCTGCGCTGGTTGATGGAGAATCACGCGCAAGAATTACTCGGTTCAGCCAAGTCGCAGGCCGGACGCTTTCCGCTGCTGGTCAAGATTCTCGACGCCCAGGAGAAACTTTCTTTGCAAGTGCATCCTCCAGCATCCGTCACCGCGCAACTCGGCGGCCCGCCCCGTGGAATAATGAGCCCATCCAGTGCGGCGGCGGTCCTGCCTTCTATTCCACGGGGCGAGCCGAAGACGGAGATGTGGTACATCGCCGACGCCACGCCCGACGCCGAACTGTTCGTCGGCCTGAACCGCGGCGTCACGCGCGCACAGTTCGAACGCAGGATTCGAGATGGCACGGTCGCGGAGTGTTTTCATCGACTGCGCGTGCGAACGGACGACGCCATGTTCTTACCGAGTGGGCGTGTTCACGCCATCGGCGCGGGCAACGTCATCTTCGAGATCCAACAGAACTCGGACACGACGTATCGCGTGTTCGACTGGAACCGCCTGGGTTTGGACGGCAAACCACGCCAACTCCACATCGCCCAATCGCTGGCCAGCATCAATTTCAACGACTTCGAACCGTCGCTGATCCAAAGTCAATGGACACCAATGGGCGATGGACAAACGCGTCGTCTGGTTGACGACCCGCTGTTTCGAATTGATGCGTTGGAAATTCGATCCGGTAACGCCATGCTCTTGCGAAAACCCGGGCTGAGGATAATCGGCTTGTTGAAAGGCCGATTGATCGTCGGAAGTGACGCGCATTCCGTTGAATTGCTGCCCGGCCAAGTTTGTTTGCTGCCCGCCGGATTGAAAGTAGCGGAATTGCAGGGCGGATCGGATTGCACTTTTCTGCAGGTTCAAGTCAGTTGACCCTGAGTCGCCACTCAGGAAACTCTTCGAAAAAGTTTGCCCCTTGATATTGTCAGCCAGTTGACTCATCTTCTTCACGCGATGGATATTTAACCGCGAAGATCTGCTGATGTGGCCTTCAGGACCGGCTTCTTCAAGGGGTTCTCTGCGGGTTTCAAGTCGCCGAACAAATGCCGCCCGGACTTAAATCATTTTTGCAAAGCTGGCTCATCAACACGCTGGCCGTGCTGGTCGCCACCCAAATTGTCAAAGGGATTCACTACGACAGTTGGGATGGCTTGCTGGCGGCCACGCTGGTGCTGGGCATTCTGAACGCGATTCTGCGGCCGTTACTGTTATTGCTCTCGCTGCCGTTGGTCATTCTCACACTCGGGTTGTTTACGTTGGTGATCAATGCGGTGCTGCTTTATCTTGTGGGCGGACTTATCCCGGCGTTTCACGTCGATAGCTTCGGCTACGCCTTGCTGGGCGCGCTCCTCATCAGCATCGTGTCCGTAGTGCTCAATACGCTGACGGGCACGGGCAAATCGCGAATTCAGGTGCACCGTAGCAAACGCCCGCCCGACCGCGATGATGACGGCCCGGTGATCGATGTGTAACCGTTGGAGTTCAAGCTTCAGCTTGCTTTTGTTGCATCGACCGACACTGACGCCCAAAAAGCTAAAGCTTGAACTCCAATCGATAGGCCGCCCGCCGCGTGGCGACGCCGCGCGCATGAAAATTCCGCTCGAAGTCGGTGAGCACTGCGCTCAACGACTCCGGAGTTTCGACCAACCGAAAGGACGAGTTGGCCGCAAAGACGGTGACCATCTGAGAGAAATATTCTTCATCATCCGTGCGCAAATAAAGCACCCCGCCGGGCGCAAGCGCCCGTCTCGCCAGTTCCGGAAACCGTGCGTCAATCAGCCGGTTCTTGCGGTGTTTCCGTTTCGGCCATGGGTCGGGAAAGTAAACGTGCAGCGCCACGGCAGATTGTGGTGGCAACAAATATTCCAGGAAATAGGCCGACTCGATGCGCAGCCCTCGCAAGTTATGCAAGCCGGCGCGCAGACCCTTGCGGTCGAGTTTTCGCAGGCGACCGAGCAATCGCTCCACACCGAGGTAATTATGGTCGGGGTGTGCGTTGGCGTAGTTCACCAGGAATGATCCGTCGCCACTGCCCAGCTCCACTTCCAACGGCTGGCTTTGCGGAAAGAGTTGCGCCAGATCGAGCCGCTCCACGATGGAGGGGATTTGGTAGATCAGACTGGTCGCCGCAACGAGTTTGGTAATCGAGCCTTCATTCATGCCGTTGTTTCAACGTGCGACGCGCAGCCTCATGAGTATTCATCCGCCGGGAAACCAACGGTTGCGCAAACTCGCAACCGGCAACCTGCAACCTGTGACCAAATGAATGGTCGGGGCGGTGAGATTTGAACTCACGACCTTCTGAACCCCATTCAGACGCGCTACCAAGCTACGCTACGCCCCGAACCATTTCGCCCGTCATACAACCGAGCGAGCCGGAATACTACTGCGACCCATCTCAAATTCAACAAGAAGATTTCGCTCAGACGCGTTCCTATGGCACGGCGGAGCGCGGACAGCCTTGTCCGCGCGTTCTCAACTGGTAGGCGGCATTTCGAGGACAAGACTGTCCGCGCTCCGGCGTGGTGAAGGCCCATCAAGCACTCGTTTGTTTCTTCCGCACGAATGTATGCGTCGGATGTCCGTAAAAAACTTCCGCGCACTCCATCAACGTCTCGGACAACGTGGGATGCGGATGCACCGTCAATGCAAGGTCCTTCGCCGTCGCGCCCATCTCGATGGCCAGCACGCCCTCCGCAATCAGCTCCCCTGCCCCATGGCCCACGATGCCGACGCCGAGAATGCGTTCGGTTTCGGGATCGATGATCAACTTCGTCAGTCCGTCGGTCCGATCAAACGTCAACGCCCGACCGGACGCCGCCCACGGGAATTTAACAACCTCCACCGCAATGCCCTTCTGTTTCGCTTCGACTTCGGTCAAGCCACACCAGGCAACTTCCGGATCGGTAAACACCACGGCGGGGATCACGACACCTTCAAACGCGCTCGCGCCACCGCTGATGACTTCGACGGCGATGCGCGCCTCTTTGGAGGCTTTATGCGCCAGCAACACACCGCCCGCGATATCGCCAATCGCGTAAATCGCCGGGTCGCTCGTTTGTTGTTTCTCATTCACCTTGATGAAGCCCTTGTCGTCGCACGTCACCTTGGTGTTTTCCAAGCCGAGGTCATCGCAATTCGGCACGCGCCCCACGGCAACCAGAACGCGATCGTAGAGTTCCTCCCTCTTCTGCCCTTCGACCTCCAACTCGACTTTGATCTGCTTGCCACTCGTGGCCATCTTCAAGACCTTGGCCTTGACGCGAATTTCTTTGAACGCCTTCTTCGCGTAAGCCATGACCGGGCGGGCAAGATCAGGATCAGCACCCATCAGAATCGAATCCAATGCTTCCACCATCACGACCCTGCTGCCCAGCGTGGCATAAACCGTCCCCAACTCCATGCCGATGTAACCGCCGCCGACCACCAAAAGATTTTCAGGGATTTCCTCAATGTCCAGCGCTTCGCGCGACGTCATGATGCGCGGATTGCCCAGATCAAATGCCTTGGGCATGGCGGACTTCGAACCGGCGGCGATGATGGCCTGGTCGTAAGTAATGAATTTTTGTCCCTCCTCTGTTTCTACGCGCAGAGTTTTGGAGTCTTCAAAATAACCCCGGCCATAGACCACTTCCACGCCGCGCATCTTGGCCAGTTGCGCAATGCCGCCGGCAAGCTTTTGCAGAATTGATTCCTTCCATTCGCGAAGCTTGGCCAAGTCGATCTTCGGCGCTTCAAATGTAATGCCGCGATGACTCGATTCCTGCGCTGCGGTGATCGTGTGTGTCGCGTGCAACAATGCCTTCGACGGAATGCAACCGCGATTCAAGCACACACCGCCGAGACGTTTGTCACGTTCGACGAGAATGACTTTCTTGCCGAGGTCGGCGGCGTAAAACGCGGCGGCATAACCGCCCGGGCCGGCACCGACGACCACGATTTCAGTTTTGATTGGGTCCATAGAGGAATTGGAGTGATGGAGTGTTGGAGTATTGGGGGGAATTGAGCGTTGGAGTTGTGGAGTATTGGTTTTTAGCCGTAGGTGACGTTGCTTTCTTTGATGACCAGATGATCGATCCAATCGCCGTCCATTTCCTTTCGCTCCAGACTTTCCACGAGTTTCAGCAAGCCGTTTTCGAGTTTGTAGGCCAGCGAGTTCAAGCGGTCGAAATCCAATTCGCCTAGTTGCTGGGCCTTTCGATACGCATACAAACCGGAGACTGTTTCGCCGAGCGAACCCAAGGCGAAATTCAGAAATTGGAGATACTCACGCAGCGAACGCCGGCAGTAGCCCTCGGCGATGTTGCGATGCACCGAATCCGCGGAGGCAATGGCTTGGGAGGCGACTCGCTTCAACTCATACGGGAATGCCCGGAAAACCGGACACGTCATGGCGTAATACTCAATCGCATCCTGCCACACGCGCAATTGCTGGTAACCACGGTTTTTGTCCTTGTATTCAGTCATAGTTAAATGGAGTGACGTTATTCCAGCGATGGAGATATCGAGAAACTGCCGCGTCTTCGGTTCAACACTCCATCACTCCATAACTCCACCACTCCGTTCATATCTTTACATCCGCTTCTGCGAAATTCTCCAGCGCTTGCACCAGGTCCACTGTGAAGCGCGCCGCTGTGCCGCCGTCGATCACGCGATGGTCATACGAAAGTCCGATGGGCAACATCATGCGCGGCACGATTTGTTTGTCTTTGACGACTGGCTTCAGAACCCCGCGACCCAGGCCGAGAATGGCGACCTCCGGTTTGTTGATGATGGGCGTGAAGTGCGAACCGCCAATACCGCCCTGATTCGAGATGGTGAACGTGCCGCCCTTCAGTTCATCGAGCGAAACTTTACGGTCGCGGGCCTTCTGCGCCAGCGCCTCCAGTTCCTTCGAGAGATCGAGCAGGCTTTTCTTATCGACATCGCGAATCACAGGAACAATTAAACCCGCCTCCGTATCAACCGCGACGCCGATGTGGTAATACTCCTTCAAAAGGACTTCCCCGGCGGCTTCATCGAGGCTCGCATTGAAGCTCGGATGCTTTTTCAACGTTGCCACAACGGCCTTCAACGCAAACGGCGTCAACGTCAGCCGCGCTCCTTTTTGTTCGTAAGCCGGGGCGTACTTCTTCCGGAGTTCGAGTAACGCGGTGATGTCGGCGTCATCGAACTGCGTGACATGCGGAATCGTGTTCCAATTCTCCGCCATTCGCCGGCTGATGACCTTGCGCAGCGATGACATGGGCTTCTTGGAAATTTCGCCCCACTTGGAAAAATCGACCACTTCTGCAGTCGCCTTTTGCGCAGGTGCAGCGGAGGGCTTGGGTTGCGCCGTCAGTTTTTGCAGGCGCTGGACGTAAGCCCGGAGATCAGCCATCCCGATGCGCCCGCCGCGCTCACTGCCGCGCACCCGGGTCAAGTCGATGCCGAGTTCACGCGCCGCCTGCCGAACTGAAGGCGATGCTGCCGCCGGCAGATCGGAGGTCGGAAGTCGGAGGCCAGAGGTCTGACTTCTGTCCTTTGTCGTCTGTCGTCTGTCCTCTGCAGCTTCAGGCGTTTCTGGTTTTGATGGAGGCTCTTCTTCGGCAGACACTGCCGGTCTCGCTTCGGCCTGTCCCCCGCCCCGCTGAATAACCGTGGGTTCATCCTCTGCAGTAGGTGCGCCGTTTATTCCACGGGGCGAGGCGGCAACCGTAAGGATGCGCTGGCCGACGCTGAGTTTGTCGCCTTCCTTGACATGGATTTTGGTGATAACACCCGCGACGGTGGAAGGAATAGGCGCAACGGCCTTTTCATTCTCCAACTCCAGAAGAGTTTGATTCAGTTCAATCCGGTCGCCTTCCTTGACCAAAAGGCTGACCACGGTGCCGGAATCCGCACCTTCACCAAGTTTGGGTAACTTCACGTCCATAAAAATCAAGCTGTCGCCATCCGCGAACACTCGCGGAAAAGAAGAAATTGGGAAAGCAGAAAGCAGAAATCCATACAAGATTCAAAAAGCAGGTGGCAGCCGTTCGCCAATTCAAAGGAGGAGATTAACAGCGAACCATTCAGATTCAAACCGCGAACCACACGAACTACGCGAACGGAATTCCTGAAAAACTTTTTGCTTATTTGGCGTATTTCGCGGTTAATTTCTGTTTTCAAACGCGGGGCAAACGCTAAAGGAAGGCAAGACCAGTGTCATCAGGAAAGAGCCGAAGGCGAAGTTTCGTTCGGCATAGAGGGCCTAACGACCCATTTTCTGAAACCATTCTTACGAAGCCGTATTCCGTCCGCCTTTTGCTCGGCTCAACAAATGGTCCACACTCCATGAACCGCCACCCGCGACCGCCAGGTAGAGAAACACAAAGCTGTACAACACTGCCAATTCACCGCCGTTTACCAAGGGCAAGAACCCGCGTGACGCATGTGCCATGAAGTAAGCCACGGCCATCTCGCCCGACAGAATGAATGCGACGAACCGGGTGGATAGGCCAAGCAGAATAAACAGACCTCCGAAGAACTCGAGCACCCCGGCCACGCCCATCACCGATAACAGAACGAACGGCGCAGGATGCTGGCTTAAAGGTATGCCAAATAACTTTTGGCTTCCATGCTGCGTGAAGAGCAACGCCAGCGCGATTCGCATTATGCCAAGCACACGTGGCGACCATTGCGCGGAAAGAGAGTTTAGATTAGTCATAGGCGCTCTGATAACAGAAAGGTCCGTTTGGAACCAAGCGCGATGATACGCCCAACAACCAATCTAGATTGTCTGAAGTTATTCAGGGCTAGCGAGACAAGCGCCTGAGCAAGCTCCACGCCCAAAAACATAGGGCGGCGGTCGCGACGGTGAGGAGAAGAAACACGGGGTCCGTCGCCAGGTGCGACCCTTCCGCGAATATACGCCAGACATGCGCCAAGGTGATCAATCCAAAAACCGTGCCGGTGGTTATGAGATATGCCTTCATCAGAATTGTGTCTCTGTGTTTAACGGATGGCGAGGACGCTCCGCGCGACTACCTCAAACAAAAGTTCAGACTGCCCTCCGCGCTCCGGTCCTTCCCATCCTTTGGTGGTTAGCACCCCACCCGCCTGCGGGGCGTGGCAATAACTCGATAAGCTGACTTGCGCTGAGCGCGTGCATGCGGTTCCATTAGTGGCGACGGGCGGCGGCACGTAAACCGGCCTGCCATTGGTGTCATCAAAACCCGTTGGTTAGCTTGGTTCCGCAGCCGCCGTGCAAGTCACTGGTGAGAACCCACGGCCTGACCGCCGCGCGTTCATCCCGCTCAGGAGATTGCTCCACTTGCTGCTTTGACGCTGCGGGCCGTCCGCCCCTCACCAACACCGGATCAACGAAAGGAACAGTATGAGTCCACGCTACAAAGGCAAAAAGAAAATCCCGTCCGTTTCCAAAACCGCTCCCAGCCTGCCCGTCCTCCAGCCCCACGCGGCGGGCATTGACATCGGCGCCCGCGAAATCTACGTCGCGGTGCCGCTCAACCGCGACCCCAAACCGGTGCGCGCCTTCGCCACCTTCACCGACGACCTGCAGGCGTTGCGCGACTGGCTCAAGGCCTGTGGCGTCACCGCCGTCGCCATGGAATCCACGTCCGTCTATTGGATTCCGCTCTTCCAAATCCTGGAAGCCGCCGGGATCGAGGTCTGTCTGGTCAACGCCCGCCATTGCAAGAACCTGCCCGGCCGCAAGACCGACGTGCAGGATTGCCAGTGGCTCCAATACCTCCACTCCGTCGGCCTGCTGCGCGGCAGCTTCCGCCCGCCCGAAACCGTCTGCGCCCTGCGCTCCCTGCTGCGCCATCGCGACGGGCTGGTGCGCGCCGCCGCCACCTGTGTCCACCGCCTCCACAAGGCGCTCACGCAAATGAACCTGCAACTCCAACACGTCATCGCCGATGTGACGGGCGTCACCGGTCTGGCTATTCTGGAGGCCATCCTCGCCGGTGAACGCGACCCCTCACGCTGGCCAAACTCAAGGACGGACGCATTCGCGCCAGCACCACACGATCGCCAAGAGCCTGCGGGGCGACTGGCGGGCGGAACATCTCTTCACGCTCCGCCAGACGCTGGGCACCTGGAAACATTATCAGGGGCAGATCACCGCCTGCGACGAGGAAATCGCCCGCCGGCGCCAGGGCTTTGCCGCCAAGGTGGATGTGGCCGCGCAACCGCTGCCCGCGCGCACCCGCACGCATAAATCGCCGCAGAAGAACGAGCCTCGTTTCGCGGCCCGGCAGGAACTCTACCGCACCTGCGGCGTGGACATGACCCAGGTGCCGGGCATGCAGAGCGGCACGGCGCTGGTGCTGGTGGCGGAACTGGGCCCGGACTTTGCGCAACGCTTTCCCACCGCCAAACACTTCGGCTCGTGGCTCGGGCTCTGTCCGGACAACCGGATCACCGGCGGCAAGATCATGAGTTCCTCCACGCGGGATGTGAAAAGCTGGGCGGCGACCGCCTTGCGCCTGGCCGCGCAGTGCCTGAACTCCGCGCAGAATTACTTTGGCGACCGCTACCGCCGCTGGAAGGCGCGCTTGGGAACGCCCAAGGCGATCACCGCCATGGCGCACAAACTGGCCCGCATCCTCTGGCATCTCTTCAAATACCGGGAAGCCTTCAACCCGGAAGTGTTCCGGAAGGAGGAGGAAAAGATGCAGCGCAAGAAACTCGCCCGCCTCCACAACTCCGCCGCCGCCCTCGGCCTCAAACTCGTCCCCGCCCAATGACTTACCCCATCAGCTTATCAGGAGGCCGACGGTTTATCATCATGCTTCTCATCCAAATCCTCATAACCAACGTCTCCGGCCAAACCCTCGACGATGGAAAAACGATGGGCCATGCACGCGCAAAAAATGCCAGCCGGAACACTCAAAACAATCAGACACAAAGCAATCAAATGTCTCCACGAGCCATCTGCCTGTCCCAAAAAACTCATGCCGCCAAGAGCCAACATCAGCGCTGCGAAAACTCCGCAAGCAAGCCGGTGCAGCCACAACGGTAAATAGTGATTGCGAACAAATGGTCGGCGCATAGTCGGCCTAGTCAGTATGGCTTTCGCTGGGAGCGAGAGCGGTGTCTGCTCTCCGGAGTAAGCGTGGGTTGCGAACCGAGGTGAATCGGGTTGCCGAGCCACAAGTTGTGGGACTCGCGCCCAAGACAACCGAAATGACCGAACGAACAGACACCATGAAGACCTACATACTCCGTGAGCCAAAAACTGTCGAGCCGCAAAAACACCAACCCAATCCCATCCCCCCTCCCCGCCGCCACGCTCCCGCCGTGCCGCCGCCGAAATGTCCGGGCTGCGGGCAGACGATGAGGCTGATCGGGACGGTGGCGCGCAAGCCGCCGTAAGCAGGGGCAACGTGAATCGTGAATCGTGAATCGTGAAACGGGCGCCGCGCGAAAACTGCGCGGGCGCGCGGCTGGGGCGGTGTCGGCGCGACGCGCAAAAACCGGCGCCGGAGGGCGGCGCGACGCGGGGGCGCGGGGCCAAACCGGACGGCGAACCGAAAAAACCGCGGCGGGCCGGCGCGGGTGAGGGGATCAGGGCCGCGGCCGCGCTCCGTCCGCGCGGACTGGCAGGCGACGGGAGGCAAAAGCAAAAGGCAAGGCAGAACGATGCACGAACCTTCGACGGGCGGGTTCAACCCCGGATGGAAAGGACGCTCCGCGCGATCACCTCACACAGCAAGGCCACGCCCCCTCCGCGCTCCGGTCCTTCCCATCCTTTGGTGATTAGGCGTTCGGCTCATAAACTGGATGCTCATGGTAACTCGGCAAATACTCCTCGACGACTGTCGCTCGCGGTGCGCGCAGAGAAATTTCCAAAAGTTGTGGATGGCGGGGGGTGGAGGGCATCCCAAGGGTAAATGTGTTTACGCTGCTATTGCCTTGGGGTTGAGTTCGACACCATCGACGAACTTCACTCCCGCGATCACGCGATCCAGTAACTCAT
>JACQFP010000002.1 GCA_016200005.1 Verrucomicrobiota bacterium
CAATGCTGAAAGATTAAGGCGTTTTGTTAGCCCGCAAGGGCGAAGCTCGGCGTCCAAGTCCCAGTGAATGTCGGCCGTAACTATAACGGTCCTAAGGTAGCGAAATTCCTTGTCGGGTAAGTTCCGACCTGCACGAATCGTGTAACGACTGAACCGCTGTCTCGGAGAGGATCTCGGCGAAATTGTAACGGCGGTGAAGATGCCGCCTGCCCGCAGTAGGACGGAAAGACCCTATGCACCTTTACTGTAAGCTGATATTGTGTTCTGGTCATTGATACTTAGCGTAGGTGGGAGACTTTGAAGCGGTGGCTTCGGTTGCCGCAGAGTCGCAATGTGAAACACCACTCTTTATTAATTAGGATTCTAACCTCTGCCTGTTCGCCAGGAGAGGGACAGTGCGTGCGGGTCAGTTTGACTGGGGCGGTTTCCTCCCAAATTGTAACGGAGGAGCGCGAAGGTACTCTCAGCATGGTTGGTAACCATGCGTCGAGCGTATGGGTAGAAGAGTGCTTAACTGCGAGACCTACAAGTCGAGCAGGTGCGAAAGCAGGCCCAAATGATCCGACGGTTTAATGTGGAATTGCCGTCGCTCAACGGACAAAAGGTACGCTAGGGATAACAGGCTGATCGGATCCAAGAGTTCATATCGACGATCCGGTTTGGCACCTCGATGTCGGCTCATCGCATCCTGGGGCTGGAGAAGGTCCCAAGGGTCCGGCTGTTCGCCGGTTAAAGCGGTACGCGAGCTGGGTTCAGAACGTCGTGAGACAGTTCGGTCCTTATCCACTGTGGGCGCAGGAAACTTGAGGGGTTCATTCGCGCTGAAAGCATCTAAGTGCCAAGCTCCTCCCAAGATATTGTTTCCCGGACGCAAGTCCCTGAAGACCCCCGGCAGACCACCGGGTTGATAGGTCAGGCGTGCAAGCGGAGTAATCCGTTTAGCGGACTGATACTAATCGGTCGTGCGGCTTGATCGCTTTTTCCTTTATCAAGGAAAAGCGAATTTAACTCGCGAATATAAATTAGTTCCAATGATTGCTATGTGTAGTTTTCAGAGAACACGCTGATGCGGAAGCAGAAGCGCATCACGCGAATTGATCTTTAACAATTTGCAGACCTGGCGCGGCGAAGGCGCTGTGGCCGTCTGCTAAGACTTTTTGGTGACCATAAAGCTGTGGTCCGACCCGATCCCATCCCGAACTCGGCCGTCAAACACAGCCTTGCCGATGGTAGTGGTTGTATAGCTTCCGCGAGAGTAGGTTGTCGCCAGATCTTTCCGAGCCGAAGTCAAAAACTTCGGCTCTTTTGTTTGCAGCTTTCCAACTTTTCGCTGATTCCAATTGCCAACCGTCCCCGCCCGCGCCATCCTTGTCCCCACCAAGACACCTATGGCTTACCAGGAAAAGCAGCTCCAGGAAATCTCGAAGCAATTCCAGATCTACGGCGAAATCCTCCACGCGGAGACCTTCAAGATCGGTCACATCAACGAGACCTACTCCGCCACCTACGACCAGGGCGGCATGCGCGTCCGTTACATCCACCAGAAGATCAACAAAGGTGTCTTCAAGAACCCGCCCGCCGTGATGAAGAATGTCATGCGCGTCACCACCCACATCCGCCGCAAACTCGAATCACGCAACGCCCGCGACATCACGCGTCGTTCTTTGATCGTCATTCCGACGCGCGCTGGTCAGTCCTTTTATCGCAGCAGTGAGGGCGAATACTGGCGCACTTTTGTCTTCATCGAAGGCGTCGAAACGTTTGAAGCCGTGCAGACACCTGACCAGGCCTTCGAAGCCGGACGCGCCTTCGGCGAATTCCAGAGCCTGCTCGTGGACCTCCCGGGCGAGCGGCTCCACGAAACCATCCCCAACTTTCACAACACGCGAAAACGCTTCACCGTCTTGCATCAAGCTATCGAAAAGGACCACCTCAACCGCGCCAAAGAGGCGTATTCCGAAATCAAGTTCGCGCTCGCGCACGAGGAAATCGTGGACGTCATCCTCAACGCGATGGCCAGGCGCAAAATCCCCGAACGCATCACTCACAACGACACCAAATTCAACAACGTAATGCTCGACACGCTCACCGGTGAAGCCCGCTGCGTCGTCGATCTCGACACCGTCATGCCCGGCTGCGCGCTCTACGATTTCGGCGACATGGTTCGCACGACCACCAGCCCGACCCTCGAAGACGAGCGCGACCTTTCCAAGGTCAAAATGCACATGCCGACTTTCAAGCGACTCGCCCAAGGTTATCTTTCCACCGCCGGCACGTTCCTGACGCGCGCCGAGAAATCCCACCTCGCCTTTGCCGGCAAACTCATCACCTTCGAAATCGGCATCCGCTTCCTGACCGACTTCCTGAGTGGCGACACCTACTTTCGCATCCACCGTCCTGGTCACAATCTGGACCGTAGCCGCACGCAGTTCAAACTCGTCGAATCCATCGAACGTCAGGAAGCCGCCATGCAGAAATTCGTTGACCGCTTGTAACGCGTTGTGCAGTTCCCCTCCGGGGAGGGGTCAGGGGTGGGTCTCTCTTCCGAACTTTCCTTTCAAACGCTCATACAACAACCGTTGATCTTCCTCACTCAGCTCGCGCAGATGTTCATTGATCACCTCGTTCGCGCGATAAACTTCCGCGCGCTTCACTGCCGCTTCGAACTCCTCTTCCGTTTTCCAGTACGCCGTTCCCGCATCAAACATCGCCCACGGTTTGGGACGCACATTGCCGTCCTTCTTCCGATACTTCACGCCATCCACGAGCGAGGATTTTCCCACGAACTTCCACGTCCGATCAAAAAACACCTGATCCGTGCTGATGGCTTTGCCGGCGTCGTCATACCGCACCCACAACGTGAACGAGGCGACAAAGATTTTCTTTCTGGCTGGATGTTCATGAAACGTCCCCATGTCGTTCTCTGGATTGGCTGATCGCCGCGCCGTCTTGATTGAAACTTCAATCTGCTGGTTGCCGCAGACAATCGCCAGGTCCGCCAGTCGATTCTTTTCCTTCCCGGATCTACCTCTATCAAAATTATTGTCCGTGAGCGATTCCACGTGCTTCTTCAATACGAAGCACAGTGCGTCAATGGCTGCATCTTCGTAATCTCGCCAGATGGTCGTGTAACTGGTCTTGGGTGCGTTGGTTTTCAACGCCGCCGTGACCTCGGCCACGACCGTTTCCTTCAACGCATCCAGTTTGACCGCAAGCTCCGCTGCTGTCGGTCCGACTGCGTGGAGCGGCAACGTGGCCGCAAAGAAAGCGACCAGCGCAAGGGTCAGAAAATTGGCGGGTAACTTTTTCAAACACTGTTTCCTTCGGCTTCAACCCTCGCTTGCTGACGAAGTTGAGGGCGGCAGTCGCAAAGTGTTGTCCAGTGGTTGCACGTCAGCCAACTCTTTGCCCGCCGCCCCGCCGCGGAGTTCAACGAATCGCTCGCCGGCCGGCCGGACGCGGGTTTGAAAGCTCGCGGCCGCGTCGTTGAATGCGCTGTTGGCTCTTTCCAGACCTGAGCGGATTTTCTCGAAATGCTCGGTGAACTTCACCACGCGCGTGTAAAACTCCTGCGCAGCCTCGGCGATTTTCTGGGCGTTCTCCGTTTGCGCGTGCTGCTGCCAGCTCACGGCCACGGAGCGCAGCAGCGCAATCAGAGAGGCCGGTGTCGCCAGCAGTATCCGCTTGCCGGCGGCCCACACAATCAAATCATGATCGCCTTCCAACGCGGCGCTGAACAGTGATTCTGCCGGTACGAACAAAACGACATAATCGAGTGCGTTCGGGAACTGGCTCGGATAATCCCGGTCCGCGAGTGCTTTGACCGTGGCCTTCAACTTCGCCGCGTGGGCGGCCAGCGCCACGGCCCGCTTCGTCGTGTCCGCGCTGTCCAGCGCCTGCAAGAATTCCAGTTCCGGCACCTTGGCATCCACGATGATGAACCGGTCGCCCGGCAGACGAACGATGAGGTCGGGCTTTTTGTCGTCCGACTGCGTCTGTTCGGTGAAATCGCAGTGCGCACTCATGCCGGCGGCTTCTACGACGCGGCGTAGGGTTTCCTCGCCCCAGCGACCGCGCGCTTGGCTGGATTTGAGCACCATGCGGAACTGCTGCGTCTCGCTGGCGAGCGACTGGCTTTGCTGCGAGAGTAGTTCCAGTTGCTTCTTCACCTCACCGAGTGTGGAGGACTGTGCGGCCTCGCTCTGCTGCAACCGTTTCTGGTAGGTTTCCAACTGCTGCTTCAGCGGCTCGACCAACACCTTGATGGACTCCTGCCGCTTGTCCAGATCGCCCTTCGCCGCTTCCTGTAACTTGCCAAAACTTTGTTCCGCCAACCGCAAGAACTCCGGCGCACTCTGCTTTAAAGCCTCGGCGCTCAATGCCCTAAATGCTTCTCGCAAATCCGCCAGTGCTTTTGCCTGCGCTTCTTTCGCCTCGGCCGTCGCGCGCTCATGCAACGCGCGCTGCTCGCCCAACAGTTTCTCCGCGCTTGCCTGATTCGCTTGGGCTGTGGCCAGCAAAGTTCTAATCTGCATGGCCTCAGCGCGCGACTGGCTCAACTCCGCCTCGCGTTGCGCGAGCCTTTGCTGAAGGTCCGCTTCTAACCGGCGGTCTGCCGATGCTCCGCCGCGTCCACGGCCAAACAGCCAACCGATAAGCAGACCCAGACCGCCGCCGATGACGAACGCGATTGCGAGCTTCATTCCCTCAGGCAGATTCATCGCAATCGGGTGAAAAGTTTGTTCTCGTGGTCGGCGACGAAGACGCGCCTGCCTTTGCTAATGACCTTGTGTCCTTCAGCGCGCAATCGTTTGGCGACGCCCCCCGCGCCGCCGGGATATTTGGGATTGATCTCGCCGCCGGTCTTCAGCGTCCGCCAATAAGGGGTAACACGTTTGTCGCCTTCAGCCTCAGCCTCGGCGGCGGCGTGGACCGCAATCCACGAGAAAATCCCGGTGGTCAAGGGACAGGCGAACGTCACCTTGTGCTTCGCCGCCAGCGCGGCGCGAAGTTCGTTGATAGTTACAACCCGCCCTTTGGGGACTTGCTTCATCAAAGCGTCCACCTCGGAAGGCGCGGGAATCACCATCGTCTTCGGCAGGTCCTTGCTCGTAGCCAGTTTTTCTCGCCAGGTCTTTTTTGATTTCATACGCGCCCGTTTTCGTCAGCTAGGGTCGGCGCGCTGCGCCGACCGGACGCCGCAGCGCAGCGTCCCTACCATTTTAGAAATGCGCCACCACTTCAATCTCCACATTCGCGTCCTTGGGCAACGCGGCCACTTGAATCGTCGAGCGCGCCGGGAAATCGCTGGTGAAATATTTCGAGTAAACCTCGTTCATTCCGGCGAAGTCCGCGAGGTTTGTCATGAACACCGTGCTCTTGACCACATTGGCGAAAGTCAGTTTCTGATCATCGAGAATTACTTTGACGTTCTGCAGCACGCGCTCGGTCTGCGCCTTGATGTCGCCGACTACTAGATTTCCGGTTGCCGGGTCGAGCGGAATCTGTCCCGCGCAAAATAGCAGGTCGCCAACGCGCACGGCGTGATTGTATGGGCCGACGGCGGGAGCAGATTTCGCCGGCTTGATGATGGATTTGGTTGCCATAACTCGGTTTCGATGTGGACTGAATAAACTTCAAATCACCGCGCCTGCCAACCTTCAAATTCATCTGCGGGCCGCAATCGAGTGCAAGGAATGTAAAACTCCTTCGTTGGATCGGGTTTCTCATCGTCACCCAAGGTTGACATCACGCGAAGCGAAGGTAGGCTTCAGTCATGCGCACGGAAGAATTCAAGAGCCTGCTGGAGCAGCGACCGTTTGTGCCGTTTCGCATCTTCGTCACAGGCGGCGCCACCTACGACATCCCGCACGAGGATTTTGTGCTGCTGTCTCGTTCGCTGGTGACCCTCGGCGCGGTGGCAGGGCCGGACGGCATCTTCGACCGGGTTGTCCACGTCCCGCTCATTCACATCAACAAGATTGAAATGCTGCAGCCGGCCTGAAGGCTGGCAGTCGCAGCCGGACGCCCAATCGTATCAGTGTCCAAATGAGGGGGGCAATCAACACCGTGAGCGCCCACGCGCACGGCGTGATTGTAAGGGCCGACTGCCGGAGGAGATTGCACCGGTTTGATGATTGTTTTTGTCGGCATGGTTTTTTGTCTGCGGGAAGGTCTAACGGCTTTGAGCGCGCGGGTCAAGGAGAGCAATCGCATCGCCTGACCGATGAACAAAAGCGACGAAGCAGGTGGGATGCAATTGGCGAGAGAGGAAATTCGCAGCCTATCTAATTATTGGACGCTCCGCGCGATCACACCCCACAGCAAGGTCACACCACCGCCGCGCTCCGGTCCTTGCCATCCTTTGGTGATTAGGAGTTGCGTTCATTGACGTTTTTCCGTGATGCGGCGTAACTCGGTCAGCACTGCCTGGCCAAGTCCGAAAAGCTCGGCATACCTACTCGAGCGGTTATTGATGGACGCCAAATCAGTATCAATAACTCGGACACCCCCGAAAGTAAGGAAGTAAAAGCGAACGCGGTCGGCGGTTGGGTATGGATACTCAGTCGCTGGTGTTGAGGCGTCGAAAAAGCTGTCGGCGGCTCGGACGAAACTCATCGCGGCAGCACGAACAGTCTCGTGCCCCTCACCCCCGATTATGCCGAAAGTGGATGTTGTGTAGAGACTGGCAGCTCCAGTAGATGTGGAGAAGACCGTAGCTGTCTGTTCGCCAATGGGCCAATCCATGAGGATGCCGTAAATGCGCGGAAATTCTTTGGTGGGTTTTTCTCCCGTCTTTTCCGTGGGCGTGGTGAGCATCATTGTGCGCAGATCGCGACCTGCATCGGCGGGATTTTTTTTCGGGGCAGGGGGCTGGGCCTTGGAGCAGCCAAAGAGAAACGAGAAGAGGCCCATAATGATAATCAGTATCGTTCGATTCACGGTAGCAACGCCTAACCTTTAGATTAGCTGCGCGGTTCGCAGTCTAACAACTTTCAGGAATTAACTTTGCGCTTGTCAAAGGATGTAGTCCACAGGAATTTACGTGAAGCGTGAATTCGTATCCGCGCCGGACAAAGGCGGCAAATCCTCGTGCCGTGAATCGCGCGTTCGGCGTAGCGCGAAGGTTTCCCTAAATGAATCGCCGATTCATCTGCCCCTGCGATTCAGCCGTTCCGATGGCGGACGGTTGGGAAAGGCTTCAGGCTCGGCTTTGAATTCAAACGGCGGTTTCAGTGCTGATCCTGAGCGGGTGGCCAATTGTCCATCGCGCAAGGTGAGGTCGTCCACCTGATACAGTTTGCCGGTTCGTCGGGCAAATTGATTCGTTGGATAAATGTCGGCGTAGTGGCGATAGAACGCTTCCATCTCTTCGACTTTGAACGGGCGCGCGCCGCGCCGACCAAAAACCACGGTCTGATTGCCGGTCTCATCCACGACGCGGTCGCGGTCCAATCCGCGCGAAACGGCAATCGCTTCGCCGTGTGTTGGAAACGTGGCGATGAGTTGCGGGTTGGGGCGCGGGTTGAAGCCCATGTAGCCGGGCACGGTGTCGGGGGAGATGAGTTGGAGGACGCGCAATCCGTTTTTGCCGTCGGCCACGAGCGCGAACATCGAGGCGTTGACCGCGCCCACCTGCACGGCGCGCGTGTCGTTCATCAGACCACTGGCATTGAACATCTGATCGAGTTTTGGCCGCTCCGGATTTTCGATGTTGATGATGGCCAGTCCTTCGCTGCCGTTCGCCACGTAGGCATAAGTGCGGGCGAGATAGAATCGCTGCGCATTGTTGAGTTTCACGACGGCATTGGGAATGGCGGTGGGTTTCGTCGGTTCGGTAATGTCGATGACTTTCAATCCTTCTTCATCGGTGACGAAGGCGTAACGAAATTGAACGGCGACAGCGCGCGGGTTTTTCAAAAAGTCGCCAGTGAGCTCGCCCACGATCTGTGGTTGCAGCGGGTCATTGATGTCCACCACCACCAGCCCGCGCGCGCAAGTGATGTAGAGCCAATGGCCGGCGACGAAACAGTGTGTCGCGCCGAACAGTTTTCCCTCCGGGTTAAACACCAGATCCTTTTTCAGGAAATTATTGTCCGGGTTGCCATCGACGAGCGTGGCGACGTTGACGATGACCAGCCCTTCCTCGCGGTCAGTGACATAAACGTAAGCGTAGAGCGGGTGAATCGGCTGCTCCTCATTTTCCGGCAGACGCGTGCGCGCAGGATCAAGTGCCAGCGTGCTGGGCAGTGCAACGGACGTGGCGTATTTGGTGCGGACGTAGGTGCGCTGTCCAAGCGGTGAAACCGGCGAGTTCACGATGCGTTCGGAAAAACCTTTTTGGTCGATGTTCGCCACGTCGAAAACTTCCAAACCATCCGGCCCGTTGGCGGCGTAAAGGTATTCGCCGCGCAGGGTCAGGTCTTGAATGTCCTTGGCGTGATGATGGTCGGTTTCCTTTAACTGGCGGTTGGCCGCCTGGTGCGCCTCGTAATTGTCGGGGTAAGCCAGTTTGTGCAAGTGACTGCCGATGGCCGCCTGCGGTTCGGTCGGTTCGGTCCAGACCACGCCATACAAACCGTCCGCGCCCGCGCCGACGTAGGCGTAGCGCCCGAAGAAGTTCACCGTGCCCGTCCCGAAGCCGAGCAACTGCGTCATGATCGCGTTGTTGTCGTTTTGTTTGGAGAGATGGCAATCGGTGCAATTCTTCGTCGTGCCGACGCCGCTGGTGGTGTGAGCAAAGTGCGGATTGAACGCCTGCCCGCTGTAACCCTCGGCGGAAAAAGTTTGCTGCTGCGAATAAACCCACTCGCGATTTGGGTTTTGCGAACCAACCAGCACCGCGCTCGACGAGCGAATGACGGCCAACCGGTTGCCCTTCACCGTGCTGTCGAGGCCGAGCATGAAAACGTCGTCGCGCAACACTTGCGGATTGTAGGGCGTATAATTGCGCGTCGTCATGCCCTCAAATTTGTTGAGAGCGACGCGCTGATTGGCGCGCATTGGCAAGTGGCAACCGAAGCAACTCGTCGCCCAGGAAGTGTGGCAGACCTGACAAGAGATGCTCGAGTTGTCGTGGGCGAGGTTGCGTTTGCAATCCGAGGCTGGTACGTCGCCCCAGGTTTCGCCATCACGACGCAGCGTCTTTGCGTAACGAGATTTGGCGTTGTAGTGCGAGGACTGCGGATCAATGGTGTCCAGCGTTTGTGGAATCTCCCAACGCACGTCGGGACTCATGGTGGAGCGTTGAAAAAGCTTTTTGCCTTCCCAAACGAATCGCGGACCCCACGGCGACGAACTCGCGCTCAAATCGATCTGTCCGCCATTGCCGGAAGTGATGAGTGTCGGGCGCTTCTCAATCGTGCCGTGACAATCAATGCACTCAATTGTGGTGGCGGCTCGCGGTTCACCATAGAGCTTACCGTTTCCATGCACGTCAGTCTCGAAATGGCAGTCCACGCACTGCATCCCCCGCGCGAGGTGAACATCTTTCAGGTGGACGGCTTTGGCGAACTTGTGCGTGTCGTCGTGAGGAATGATTTTGTCGTCAAGCTCCAACAAGTTGCCCTGACGATCTTTCTTGAACACGGCGCGAAAGACCCAACCGTGCCCGTGATAATCAGCAAACTGCGTTTGTTTCAGTTTCGGATTCAACTCCGCGACTTTTTCCAGAAAATCCGCATCGCTCCATAATCCGCGCGCCGCGGCGGCTTCCGGATTTTTCTGGAGGGAAGCGGCCATCTCCGCTTCCGTCGGGTTCTTCTGTTTCTTTGGATACATGAATTCACCGTCGGATTCCTGGTCCCACCAGATGTAGCCGAGATAGGGATTCACAAAGAGATTGCCCTGGTGCATGTGGCAACTCATGCATTGGCTGCTCGGAATGGCGCGCGTGAACTGGTGCTTGATCGGATGACCGCGCTCGTTTTTCGCAATCGAGGCGTCGCCGCTGAAGCTCAAACCTTGATGGCCGTATTTGCTGTAGTAACCAGAGTGCGTGGGCGAGCGATCATTCGCATAAACCACATGACACGCCGAGCAACCACTGGAGCGGTAATCGCCGGGTTGATTGTTCGAACCCATGAAGCCGAGCAGCGGATCATGCAGGCGCGTCTTCTGTAGATTGAGGAACACCGGATCAATCCGATTCAATGTGCCGAGACCACGCTCCGAGAGACGACGCAACGGGCGGCCAGGCGGCTCGGTCGCAGTGGGATTTCCAAGTTGTAATTGTTTCTCTCCACCCTTCTCGAAGATGCGCAAAATATTTCCGGGCTGGCTGATGGCGAAGCGCGGCAATGGTTCGAGGAACGGCAGCACGCCGTTGGTGCGCGTTTCTTCCGGCGTGGGTACGTAAGGATTCAGCAGACGCAGCGGCGCGCCGTCCGCGCCGTAAGCCTGTCCGAAGCGATAATTCTTGTACGGATAACCGCCGTTGTTGTAGAGCGCCGCGCCCCAAAGCATCGCTCCGTGATTCATCATGCTGTGTTGAACGCGGTCGATGATCGGATTGTGCGGTTGATTGTGGCAAAGGGCGCAAGATTGATCCGCGACGCGCAGATCACCGGGGTTCACGAAGCGGATAAACTCCGGCGATTCGTGATTGAGCAGCACGCTGGAATCGTTCGGATTGGCGGAGCTTTGCCAGAAAACTGGATTGCGCGGCTGGACGTGGGCTTTGCGCAGCGTGAGGCCGGGCGTGGGATTGCCGCCGTGACAATCGGTGCAACCGAGCACGACGTTTGGGCTGGCGTGCATCGTCGGTTGATCGATACCTTTGTGACATTCAAGGCAACCGCGGCTTTTGAGCATCGCGTCTTCCACTGTTTGATCGATCAAGTTGCGCGACCGTGGTGCAGCATTTTTCTCCGGCAGATCATGCGGAACGGAAATCGGCGGGCCAAAGCCGTTGTCCTCTCCTGACGAGGAAAGTGTGGCGGCGAGAAGCAGCAAACTAACAGCCGCCCGCAACTTGCACCTAACACGCAATTGCTGAGCGTCGTTCACTTTTGTTCAGCTCCGGGATTTTTTTGTTTTGCTTTCTCCAATTCCTGGCAGAGCTTTTCAACTTCTTTAGCCTTGAATTTTTTACAGCCGTCTGTGACAAGCCGTTTCAGATCGTCTCGTGACAGGATGTCCTTAACGCCCACTCCATCGAGCGCCTTGACAAAGATGTCTTGTTGATTCGCTTTTAATGAGTAGAGCGCCAAAGCTGTGACTATATCGAGAGGTCTGATTTCCCGCGTGTCCTTAGATCGTTTCAAAACGAGTAGATGGGGAACAAGATCCTGGACAATATCTAGCCGATCTACATGCATAGCGTAAAATGCGAGCGGCGCATAACAACTCTCACAACCTAGTCTAACAGCGTTGGTAAAGGCGCGCACCGCTTGGTCAAAGTTTTCCATGAAACCGTTAGCGCCACCCAGGATGTTCCATCCACGCCAGTCATTTGAGTAAACTTGCACATAATCCGCCGCGAGCTTCGCTGCTTCAGGGTACTTTTCAAAGGCAGCAAGAGAGCGGCTGATAGGCAGCTTCATCTTCGCGGTTACATCGTTCGTATGTGACAAGTAATAAGCTATAATTTTCCGCCCCCACTCCGCCTTGTCGGTTAAATCCTCCACCGTTATCTTGCCTTTTTCAAATGCTTCCAATTTTTGCCTCACGTCGACAGTTTCCTTTTCTGTTAACGAAGGCGCCGTTATATCGGTGGCGTACAAGACACCTGCTAAGCCCAATGCTGCTGCAATTAGATGTAGTTTCATAATTCTCCTCCAGAACAAGCTAGAGCCTCCTTACGTCGGCTCCTACGAATAAGGTCTTTGCGTAGAGTTGGCATGGTTAATAGGTAAATGTCACAGCCATGATGGCGCTGTAAAGAAAATCATCGACATGCCCGCGATTGTTCGGCGGGTTGTAACCGGGAACGGGATCGGTGCTGGTCTGATAAATGTCTTTGAAACCGCGACCGGGAATCAACGTTCCAAAACCGGCAGAGAGGATGATGTTGTCCGTGAGCAGCGGACGGTATTGAACGCCGAGGCTGCAATCGAGTCCGAGTTCGTGCGCGACTTTGTCGGTGAGTAATGCGGTTTTGATGGGATCGGTTTCGACGAACCGAATATAGTTCACGTTGATAAAACTGCGAAGCTTGGGGGTGAGTTCGATTTCAGTTCCGACGCCGAAGATGAATGCGCCGGGGTTGACAAAGTTGGCCTGGCCTTCGGTTTTGCTCGTGCGCAGATTCGGAACGAGACTGTTCCGCTGCTTCAGGCCCACCGACGTGCCGGCGAGGTTGAAACCTTGCCGCACCCAATAACTGAACGGGCCGCCGGTGAAATTGGGATTATCCAGGATGGTGTCGAAGCCGTTTCCCTTGCCGTCCTCGGCTTTGCTGTCGCCGGACGCATAAAAGAACGACGCTTTGTAGCGAATCCAATCGCGGTCGTAGGAAAGTTCCAGCGCAGCCATTTGCGCGTTGATGTCCACGGGGCGTCCGGCCAGTCCGTTGAATTCATCGCGCCCGAATACCTGGTAGAACGCGTGGCTGATGTTGAGGCGACCGATGTGGCCATCACCCGCCCAACCGAGATAGTAAGCGTGGACATCGTGTTCCTTCACCGTGCCGATCGGAGCGGGGCGGACGATGTTCCCGTTGCGGTCGTAGTGCGTCTGGCCGTCGTCGAGGTTGGCGTGCAAACTGAGCTGCGCGGTGTAGCCCTTCCAGATGAAATCCTGCCGGTAGAGATTGGCGATGATGACGCGTTGTTCGCGCTCGTCGAAGGAGTTCAGTTCCGAGTTGGTGTCCTTCTCGCGCATGTCGAGCACCATGAAATTGTATTGGTAACGATTGTTGTCGATGTTGCCGAAGATGCGCGCGCCGGAATTGACGTCGTTGAAGATAAACCCGCGGAAGTCGCTGTTGAAAGGTTGATTGCCAAATCGCGCCGCGATGAAATCGTAGTTGTCAGAAAGATCGCCGAGATGCAGTTCGAAGAATGCCTGCTGGAGCGCGATGAAATCATCGGTGCGGTCCGTGCCGCGCACGGGGTTGGGGTTGATCACGTTGTTCTCGCGCGTGTCGATGTAATTGACGTTGAAGACCGGCTCCAATCGCAGCGCCCAATGCACCGGCTTGAAAACGGTTTCGCCTTCAAACAGTTCAACGGCGAAAGAGAAATTGTTCTGCACGGAGAATTGCTCGCTCTGGCCGAAGAACTCCGCCGCGCCTGGATTCGATGCGCTGACGCCGCTGGCGGTCGGCACCCGGCGCGCCTCAAATTCGGTCTGCGTGCCTGCGGTGAGGTTCAGAAAAATGTCCTGACCGATGATGGGCGTGTCGCCTTTCAGCAGGCTTTGTTTGTAAGGATGCCACAACATCGGCTTGGGTGTTTCGTACGGAGTTTCGGTTGTGCCGGTTGCATAGCGTCGCCACGGCGCAAAACCGATCCGCCAGCGGTTCGTTTCCGGCTCACTGTTCGGCGGATAACCTTTTCCCTGACGGCTCAAGGGATAATCCCGGTTTTTCCATTGATACTGGATGTGCTGATTGCTGCGCGTCTGTCTGCGCGGCAAGGTCAGGTCCTTGGACAACGGTTCGCGGCCGTAATTGGACGGTGGCGGCGGCTCGACAACAAAAAGTTGCGGGCTGACGAGGTTAGTTCGTGGCAATACCAGACTTTCGGGAATCGCATCGCCACTAAATGGTAACAGCGTGAATTCATTTGTGAAAAAACTCATGGGTGGTGGCGGCGGGCGGAAGGCGGCACCGGGATCAGGATTGAAAACGGCGGGTGGCGATGGCGACGGTGGTCGGCTGGGAATACGCTTGAGCTGCAATGTTGTTTCCGGTTCGTCAAACAAGTTGGTGCGGATGGGCGCAACGCCGGCGTCCGGATTGAATTCAGCCGGCGAAAGCGGCGGTTCCCCGGGACTGATGATTTGGTAGGGCCTCAAAGCGTCCGGATTCGGTTCGTTTGTGAATCCATTCTCGCTGGCCTGGTTTGAAAGGGTAAACAGGAGCGCAGCCGCCAGTCCGACAGACTCGCACCAGAAAACGCGGTCTGACTCGGGCAGGGTCACTTGACCGGGCTGGGATTGCACGGCCCAAAATATCGTCAGGAAGAATACATGGTTGCAAGAACCAACTGGTCGTTTTGCCGGGCCGAACAAAGCTGCACGGGAACACTTGCGTTCGCTGATTCTGCATCGATAGTTCAACCATGAAGACTGTCGCCATCATCGGCGCCTCGAACAACCGAAACAAATTCGGCAACAAAGCCGTGCGCGCCTATTTGCAGCAGGGTTACACGGTTTATCCCGTGAATCCAAGGGAGGCCACGATTGAGGGGCTGCCGGCGTATAAGAGCATCTTGGATTTACCGGTGCGGCCGGACATGATCAGCCTGTATTTGCCGCCGACGGTGTTGTTGAAAGTGTTGCCCGACATCGCGACGAAAGGATGCGATGAGCTGTGGCTGAACCCGGGCACGGAGTCGGATGAAGTGCTCGCCGCCGCGGAACGGCTGGGACTAAATTTAGTTCAAGCCTGCAGTATTGTTGGCGTGGGAATGTCACCGGCGGCACTTTAAGTTCGTGAGTTCGCGCGTTCGCCGTTGGAAAAAATAAATTCACGGGTTGCAATCGGCACGCGCGGGACTATTTTGTCTGTGCAAGCAGAAAGGAGCACGTCATGAAAATGAAAATGCATAAACGAGTTGCACAACCGGCGCCGGTTACGCCGGGGATCACCAAAGGCATGGTGCGGCAACACGCGTTCGAGATTTATCGCGACAAACTGCCGCATGAACCGCTGACCTTGGAAGACTGGGTGCTGGCGGAAAAGGACCTGGTCAATTCGATGGAAACGGATGGCCTGCTGAAGCGGTAATGCCGCTCGAAGCGCAAACTGCGTCGTGCGTGGACAAAAGGCCCGTAAAACGGCTGCGCCCACGGCGGCGCAGTTTGTTTTTAATCGACGCCCTTCAGCAGCGCCACAGCGTAATCGCGATTCATCCGCGCGATAAAATTGAGACTGATTTCCTTCGGACAAACCGCTTCGCAAGAACCGGTGACCGTGCAGTTGCCGAAGCCGGCCTCATCCATGGTCTTGACCATCTTCGCAACGCGCCGGTCTTTTTCGGGTTTGCCTTGCGGGAGGATGCCGAGGTGGGAAACTTTGGCGGCAACGAAGAGCATGGCGCTGGCGTTCTTGCAGGCCGCCACGCATGCGCCGCAGCCGATGCATTGAGCGGCATCCATCGCCAGATCACAATCGGTCTTCGCAACTGGAATGGCGTTGGCGTCCGGTGTGCCGCCGGTGTTCACGGAAACAAATCCGCCCGCTTGAATGATGCGGTCGAACGCGCTCCGGTCGCAGACGAGATCCTTCAACACTGGGAAGGCCTTCGCCCGCCACGGTTCGATGGTGATGGTGTCGCCGTCCTCGAAATGCCGCAGGTGCAACTGGCAGGCGGTGGTCCCCTTTTGCCCGCCGTGCGGGATGCCGTTGATGATGAGCGCGCAAGTACCGCAAATGCCTTCGCGACAATCCGAGTCGAAGGCGATCGGCTCTTCGCCGCGTCCGATCAATTCCTCGTTCACCACGTCGAGCATTTCGAGGAACGACATGTCGGGATTGACGTCCTTCGCCTCGTAGGTCTCGAAGCCGCCCGGTCCGTTTGCGTTCTTCTGTCGCCAGACTTTGAGGGTCAAATTCATTTACGATTTACGATTTACGAGCGGCTTCGTGGTGAGGTAGTCCTCGCTTACTTTCCAGTAATTTCCAAAAGCGCGGAAAACTGGAATTGCGGCGAGCGAAAATTTCTCGTCTTTGATGACCACCAGCAGCATTCCCGCGCCGTGCGTAGTGAATGCCAGACGCCCGTGTTTCGCCGACAACCCGCCATCCGTCAGGCACGGATTCCGACGCTGCAATTCAACCAACTCCGCGCGTGACAGGCGGAAAACAAAATCTTCCGGGAACGCCTCCGGGTTATCTTCCACCGCCGCGATGATTTCCGCCGGCTCGATTCCGAGAAACCACGCAAGGTCGGAATCCAGGATCACGGCCTGCCCACGCAGCGGCCGCAAGTGGGCGGTAACCTGCGTCTCATAAAAACTGGCGGGCTTGGAAGTCATGGTCAAATCGTAAACTATTTGTAACTCCTCGTGCTCATGTGCACCTCTTCGTAATGCAATGGTTCTTTGTGCAGCAGCGGGGGCTTGCTCTCCCCCTGATATTCCCAGGCGCTGGCGAAGGAATAATTTTCGTCGTCGCGTCTGGCCTCGCCATCGGGCGTCTGGAACTCGGTGCGGAAATGACCGCCGCAAGATTCGCGGCGCGTTAATGCATCGAGACACAGCAACTCGCCAAATTCCATGAAGTCGGCCACGCGACCAGCTTGTTCCAAGTCCTGGTTCAGGTTGCCGCTATCGCCGGTGACCTTGATGTTCTGCCAGAATTCGGCGCGCAATTCGGAGATGCGTTGCAACGCCTCTTTCAACCCGGTTTCATTGCGCGCCATGCCGCATTTGTCCCAAAGCAATTTGCCGAGTTCGCGGTGGAAACTTGTCACACTGCGTTTGCCATTGATCGAGAGCAGTTTGTTAGTGAGAGCGTTGATGGCTGCTTCGGCCTGCTTGAATTCGGCATGGCTGGTGGACGGCTTCGGTTGCTTCAACGAAGCAAAGTAATTTCCAATCGTGTACGGTAGAATGAAATAACCGTCGGCGAGGCCCTGCATCAACGCGCTCGCGCCGAGACGGTTGGCGCCGTGGTCGGAGAAATTCGCCTCGCCAATGACGAACAGTCCGGGGACGCTGCTCATCAAATCGTAATCCACCCACGTGCCGCCCATGGCGTAATGCATCGCCGGATAAATGCGCATCGGAACCTGGTAGGCATTTTCACCGGTGATTTTTTCGTACATGTCAAACAGGTTGCAGTAGCGTTCGCGCACGACATTTTCACCGAGCCGTTTGATGGCGTCGGCAAAATCGAGGTAAACTCCCAGGCCGCCCGGACCCACCCCGCGTCCTTCGTCACAGACTTCCTTCGCCGCCCGCGAGGAAATGTCGCGCGGGGCGAGATTGCCGAAGCTGGGATACTTGCGTTCGAGATAATAATCGCGTTCGCTCCTTGGAATCTGGTGGGGGGGACGTTTGTCGCCCTTTTGTTTTGGCACCCAGACGCGACCATCATTGCGCAACGACTCGGACATCAAGGTGAGTTTCGATTGATGATCACCGCTGACCGGGATGCAGGTCGGATGGATTTGCGTGTAACATGGGTTTGCGAAGAACGCGCCCTTCTTGTAAGCGCGCCAGGTCGCGGTGACGTTGCAACCTTTGGCGTTGGTCGAAAGAAAAAACACATTGCCGTAACCGCCCGTGGCCAGCACCACGGCATCGGCAGCGTGGGAGGAAATTTCACCGGTCACGAGATTCCGCACTACGATGCCCTTTGCGTGACCGTCGATGACGACAACATCAAGCATCTCCGTTCGCGGAAGCATCTTCACATTGCCGAGGCTGATTTGCCGGCAGAGCGCCTGATACGCGCCCAGTAGCAACTGTTGTCCGGTCTGGCCGCGCGCATAAAAAGTGCGCGAAACCTGCGCGCCGCCGAAGGAGCGGTTCGCCAGCAGACCGCCGTATTCGCGGGCGAACGGCACGCCTTGCGCCACGCACTGATCGATTATGTTCACGCTGACCTGGGCGAGGCGATACACGTTCGCTTCACGCGCGCGGAAATCGCCGCCCTTGATCGTGTCGTAGAAGAGCCGGTAAACGCTGTCGCCGTCGTTCTGATAATTTTTGGCGGCGTTGATGCCGCCTTGCGCGGCGATGCTGTGGGCGCGGCGCGGGCTGTCCTGGAAACAAAAACATTTCACCTGGTAACCCAGCTCGCCCATCGTCGCCGCGGCCGAAGCGCCGGCCAACCCGCTGCCGACGACGATGACATCGAACTTCCGTTTGTTCGCCGGGTTGACCAGCTTCATGTCGAAGCGATGCTTGTCCCATTTCTGCGTGAGAGGTCCGGATGGAATTTTGGCGTCCAGGCTCATTTTATTGGATCCCCTTCCCGATCAAATGAAGCAGCACTGCCAGCGGAATGGAGATGTATCCGATGAAAATCACCAGCGCGGCGACTTTGGCGAAGCGATCGATCAGCGGAGCGTAGATGTTGTTTTTCAATCCCAGCGATTGAAACATGGCACTGACACCGTGGCTTAAATGCAGGCAAAGTAACGCCATCGCCAGAACGTAGAATCCCGAAACCAACGGCTGCCGAAACCCGGTGATCATCATGGCGAACACGTCGTGACGGCCCTGGCTGTCTTGTAGCGATAAGAAATCTTTTCCGGTAAAATTGATGGATGGCACTTGGGCTGTAAAATGGAGCAGGTGATAAATGATGAACGCCGCGATGATCAGCCCGCTCATAATCATCGTGCGCGAGGCGTAACTGGCGGCGACGGGTGTTGGAGCGTCCGCGTAGCCGATCAGGCGGGCGGCCTTGTTCTCCGCCGAAAGTTTGCTGGCCGACCAGATGTGAAGCGCAACCATGACCACCAAACCGATGCGCGCCGGCCAGATGATTTCCGGGTTAGATTGCAGGAAATGGCCGTAACGATTAATCGCTTCCGGGCCGAGAAAAATCTGGAGGTTGCCCAACAAATGCATCGCCACAAAAAGAAAGAGGGCCATCCCGGTGATGGCCATGATGAATTTCTTGCCAATCGAAGATGTAAAAAGGTTTGTAATGATATTCATCGAGCATGGGTGAAACCGACACAATCACAGACGCACCACCCAATTTGCCGCAATCTAATTATCTGTGGGCCAAAGCGTCAATGCATCTGATAAAGTATTAGCGTCGCTTCGCGTCTGGTTATCTTGGCTTATCACTCCCAGACGCTTGAGGGAACGTCAGATGTGATCGACGGTCGTGGCCGCGCTCAAGGCATTTTTTCCCGCGGTTTAAAGGAGGACTCTTTCGCCAGTTGTTCCCATAACGCGCGTTCGCGCTCTCCGGTTTTCTCCGGCACTTGGATGCATACGACCACGAACAGGTCGCCGCGTCCGCCGCCACGTTGAGGCAAACCTTGAGCACGGACCCGCAAACGCTGCCCGCTCTGCGTGCCCGACGGGATCTTGATATTCACCCGCCCGCCCAACGTCGGCACGGCCACCTGTGTGCCGAGCACGGCTTCCCATGGCGCCAATTCCAGATCATGGTAAAGGTGGTCAGCCTCAACTCGATAATCAGGATGTTTCGCCAGGCGCACGTTTAGGAACAAATCACCCGCTTGGCCGCCGCCAATTCCGGCTTCGCCCCGGCCAGCCAACCGCAGTTGTTGTCCTTCGCGCACGCCAGCAGGAATCTTGACCTGGTAGTTTTCCGCTTTGGTCTTGTGGCCGCTTCCACCGCAAGTCGCGCAGATATGGCCGTTGAGTTCGCCCCCCCCGTGACAGGATTGGCATGGAACATTTCGTCGGAGGGAAATCGGACGCGTTGCTCCGTTCACCGCTTCTTCGAGAGTCACGAGAATGTCCGCCTGGACATCCTGCCCGCGCTGCGAAAACTCGCGAAACCCGTCTCGGGAACTGGAACGCGATTGACGCGCCCCCGTCGAGCCAAAGAATTGCTCGAAGAAATCGCTAAATCCGGTGCCGCCGAACTGAAACTCAAACTCCTCTGACTGCTCACCCCGACCTCCCGATCTCCACGTGCGGCCAGTTTGGCCCCAGCCTGGTGGCGGACGGAACTCCGCGCCCTGTTTCCAGTCGGCGCCCAACTCGTCGTATTTTTTTCTTTTCGCCGGATCGCCAAGGACTTCATACGCTTCGTTGATCTCCTTGAATTTTTCTTCGGCGGTCGCCTTGTTCTTCGCCACGTCGGGATGGTACTGCCGCGCCAGTTTGCGAAAAGCCTTGCGAATTTCGTCGTCACTCGCCGTGCGCGGCACCCCCAGACTTTTGTAATAATCCTTATATTCAACCGCCATAAGTGTTCACCCAATGCTCTGCGTTCATCAGTTGCGCCGAAGTTACTGTTTGTACCGGGCGCTGTCCATACCGACTGGCAACCCGGCCACGGACTCAATGCGGTCGTTGAATGAAACAAAAAGCCGATTGCCCTGGCGATGAATGCTTGCGCTCTTCACGCCGTCGGGCAATCGGCATCAATATGTTTTGTCGCTCTCGTTTGGACGCAGGCTTTTGCCGGCGTCAGCGAACGGAGCTATTGCTTCAGGCGACTTTGACTTCGACGGCTTTTGGTTTGGCCTTTTCGTCCTTGGCCAGATGCACCTTTAATACGCCGTCTTTGAATTCTGCGTTGACCTTGGAGGCATCCGCGTCTTCCGGGACGGTAAAGCTTCGTTCGAAGCTGCCGTAGGCGCGTTCGATGCGATGATATTTGCGGCCCTTATCTTCCTTCTCGTAAGTGCGCTCGCCCGAAATGGTCAACACGCCATTCTCCACGCGCACCTTGACCTCTTCCTTTTTGATCTCTGGCAGCTCAGCCTTGATGAGGTACTCCTTCTCATCTTCGATGATGTCAACCAGCGGCGCCCATTCGGCGATGGTCATCGTCTCTTCCTTGTTTCCGTCCTTGCGGACTGGCGCGCGTCCAAAGAGCGTTCCCAGACGGTTGTGCAGTTCATCGAGTTCACGGAATGGATCCCAGCGAGTCAAATTATTCAGCGGATCCCGTAGCGTTAACATATTCATAGTCATCAGTTCCTTTCTTGGCGGATTGATGTTTTACATTGGGCATGCATCCGCTCTCTGGCTGCCCAACAATTTGCTTCTCCGAACAAACTGACGGAGAAGCGATCAGCTTGATTGACGGCAAGACGCGTGCCAGACCATGAGCGGGCCATTGCGCCGCTTAACGCTTTGGAAAATTTCGATTTAAGATGTTTATTAGCCGGAGCAACTGTTTTGATGGAGGCTGAACCGGGAAAGAATTTCACACTGCGTCGTGTCACAGTGGCTCATCGAGCGCACAGCGACTCCAGGTCGGACAGCGAAGCGATTTGTTGACCTGCAACGGCTGGTGACTTGCGGTCGATCCGAACGGCCCGGAGCCCGGCGCCCCGCGCCCCTTGAACATCAGCGCTGAGATTGTCTCCGACATGCAAGATCGACCCGGGTGGCAACCCCAGCTTCTTAAGTGCATGTTCAAAGATTACCGGCGATGGTTTGGCGAAGCCGGCTTCGCAAGAAACGATGACAGTCTCAAAATAATCGGACAATTTCAGTTGCTGCAGCAGCGGTCGCAGGCGCTCATCCCAATTTGAAATCACAGCCAGCCGCACACCGGCTGTGGCAAGCGCATCCAATGCCGGCAACACGTCGTCAAAAATCCGCCACGCGTCCCCTGTGCCGAAGCGTTCATATAACTCCGAAAAAAACGTCTCGCTTGCTTTGCCTTGTGTCAGTCCCGTGAAGGTTCTCTCCACCAGAGCCGCCCAGTCTTCGCGCGTGTGATTGAAGTTTGTTTTCGCCCGCCACGCGGCGCGGAACTGTTCGTTGATGTTTTCCGGTGAAAGATTTTCCACTCCGTGCCGCGCCGCAACCTCGGCATAAACATGTCCCACCGACGGCCACGGCTGGATGAGCGTGCCGCCGACGTCGAAGGTCACGGCTTGGATGGCGGAAATTTCAGTCACGCGTTTGATCTGAGAAAGTCACGTTCAACTCCCGCACTAGAAACGCCCATTTGTCAGCGGCTTCGTCGATCAATTTGGTCGTCGGCTTGCCGGCGCCGTGACCGGCGCGCGTCTCGATGCGGATGAGCACCGGTTTGTTACCGGCCTGGGCGGCTTGCATCGTGGCAGCAAATTTGAAGCTGTGAGCGGGAACGACGCGGTCGTCGTGATCGGCCGTGGTGATGAGCGTTGCTGGATATTTCGTCCCAGGTTTGATGTTGTGCAACGGGGAGTAAGCAAAAAGTGCTTTGAATTCCTCTGGATCGTCTGCTGAACCGTAGTCGGAAGTCCAGCCCCAGCCGATGGTGAACTTGTGAAAGCGCAACATGTCCATCACGCCGACCGCCGGCAGCGCCGCGCCAAATAAATCCGGGCGTTGCGTCAAACAAGCGCCGACCAGCAGCCCGCCGTTGCTGCCACCGCCAATCGCCAATTTCTTTGCGGAAGTGTATTTGTTGGCGATGAGCCATTCCGCCGCGGCGATGAAGTCATCGAACACATTTTGCTTTTTCAGTTTCATTCCGGCTTGATGCCATTCCTCGCCGTATTCCCCGCCACCGCGCAGGTTGGGCATCGCATAAACGCCGCCCATTTCCATCCAGACAAGGTTGGCGACGGAGAAGTTCGGCGTCAGACTGATGTCGAAACCGCCGTAACCATAGAGGTAGGTGGGATTCTGGCCGTCGAGCTTCAAGCCGCGCTTGTGCGTGATGAACATCGGCACGCGCGTGCCGTCTTTGCTTTGATAAAACACCTGTTTCGTTTCGTAATCGGCGGGATTAAAATCCACCTTTGGCTGACGAAACAACGTGCTCGTGCCGTTGACCATGTCGTAGCCATAAACCGTGCCGGGCGTCGTGAAGCTCGTGAATGAGTAAAAGGTCTCCGCGTCCTTGCGCTTGCCGCCGAAGCCGCCGGCGCTGCCCAGGCCGGGCAATTCCACTTGCCGGACGAACCGGCCATCGCGCGCGAACACTTTCACTTCACTGCGGGCATCCTTGAGATAAGACACGACCAATTGATCGTTAATCAGGCTGGCGCTCTGAAGTCGGTCGCTGGTTTGCGGGACGATTTCTTTCCAGCTCGCCCGCGCCGGTTGCGTGATGTCGATGACGATGATGCGTCCGCGCGGCGCATTCAGGTCAGTGCGGAAATAAAACACGCCATCCACGTTGTCGATGAAATCGTACGAGGCGTCAAAGTCATTGAGCAACTCCACGACCGGAGCGTCCGGCGTTTGCAGTTTCTTGTAGAAAACGCGGTTGCGTGTGTTGCTTCCCTTCCAGACCGAGATGATCAGATACTTCCCGTCGTCGGTAACGCCACCGCCGAAGCCCCATTCCTTCTGGTCGGGTCGTTGATAGACGAGAACGTCTTCAGCCTGCGCACTGCCGAGTCGATGGTAGTAAAGTTTTTGGAAATAGTTCACCCCCTTGAGCTCGTTGGTCTTGGCCGGCTCGTCGTAGCGACTGTAGAAAAACCCCTTGCCGTCCTTCGTCCACGATGCGCCGGAAAATTTTACCCATTTGATATCGTCGGATAAATCGGTGGCGGTGACGACGTCGCGCACTCTCCATTCCTGCCAATCCGAACCGGCCTTCGAAATGCCGTAAGCCATCAATCTGCCGTCGTCGCTGATGGCGTAACCACTGAGCGCGACCGTGCCGTCGGCGGAAAGTTTGTTGGGATCGAGAAACACGGTCGGCGTATCGTCCAGCGAAGTCATGGTATAAAGCACGCTCTGGTTTTGCAGGCCGTCGTTCTTGGTAAAAAAGTAGCGCCCACCTTCCTTGAACGGCACTCCGTAACGCTCGAAATTCCAAAGTCGCGTCAGACGTTGTTTGATGGCCGTGCGTTCAGGAATCTTTTCGAGATAACCAAACGTGACTTTGTTTTGGGCCTCGATCCATGCCTTGGTCGCCGCCGAGTTGTCATCTTCCAGCCAACGATAGGGATCGGCGACCTTCGTGTCGTGATAGTCATCGACCTGGTTGGTTCTTGCGGTGATCGGATACTGGACGGGCGGCGCAACATGAGCACAGCTACCCAGCAGGGACGCGCTGGCGACGAACAAACAAACCCGGAAAGCCGGAATCATATTGCCTAGAATGCGAGCAAGCTCCGACGGCGTCAAAGTGTTTCAATTTCGGCGGGGCGTAATTCAACCGCGAACTCTTGTGCTTTAGTTTTACGCCGCATCGTTTAACCTGCCGACATGCGCGTGTTGATTGCCGGCTGTGGGTACGTCGGGCTGCCGCTGGGAACGGAACTACTCAGACAAGGGCACGAGGTGTTTGGCGTGCGCCGCGCGAACGCCGCCGCGGCGGAGCTTAAGGCGGCGGGGATTCAAGCGCTCATCGCGGACATCACCAAGCCGGAGGAACTGGTCAGGCTGCCCGGTCCGTTCGACTGGGTGGTGAATTGCGTCTCTTCGTCGAAAGGCCGCGTCGAAGAATATCGACAGGTTTATCTCAACGGCACTCGCAATTTGATCGAGTGGCTGTCGGCGTTGCCGCCGAGGAAATTTGTCTATACCAGCAGCACCAGCGTCTATGGGCAAACGGACGGTTCGGCGGTCAAGGAAAGCAGCCCGGTCGAACCCGCCAGCGAAACGGGCAAAGTGTTGGTGGACGCGGAAAAACTGTTGCTCGACGCGGCGCGGCAGAAACAATTTCCCGCCATAGTTTTGCGAGTTGCCGGTATTTACGGGCCGGAGCGCGGTCATTTGTTTCAGCAATACTTGAAGAACGAGGCGAAGATCGAAGGCCAAGGCGAGCGCATCCTCAACATGATTCATCGTGATGATCTGGTGGGAATCATCTTCGCGGCGTTGAAGAATGGTCGTCCCGGCGAAATCTACAACGCCGTGGATGACGAACCGGTGGCGCAGATTCATTTCTTCCGCTGGCTGTCCGAGACGCTGGGTAAATCGATGCCGCCTCTCGCCGCCGAAACTGACAAACCCGGACGCAAACGCGGCCTGACGAACAAGAAGGTGCAGAACCGCAAATTGAAGATGGAGCTGGGCTACCAGTTCAAGTATCCGACGTTCCGTCAGGGATACACCGCGGAGATTCAACGATTGGATGAGGCCGGGCAGTTGAGAATTGAACCGGAGCCAAGATGAGGAACAAGTTCTGAACACGTCAGCGAAATGGTAGCCGACGACGTCAGGAGACGGAACCGCTTGCGTTTTTACCCCGAAATCCCAACCCCTTACGTCGGTGGCTACGTCGCCAGGCTGTTGCCTGAGTGCGCGAGCTTGAATTTGCCTTTCGCCCGTCCGGTTGAGCTGCTACAACTCGCCCATGCCTGCAAGACTTACAATCGGGTTTCTCGGCGCGGGAAAAATGGGCACGGCGCTTGCCAGAGGATTCATTCGCGCCGGCCTCGTCACGCCACGACAGATCATCGCCAGCGATCCCTTGCCCGCCGCGCGCGCGGCCTTCGGCAAGGAAACCGGCGCGCGCATCGTATCCAACAACGCCAAAGTCACCGAGTATGCCAGCGTCCTCGTCCTCGCCACGAAGCCCGATCAAACCGGCGCCGCGCTCGGTGAAATCCGCGACCGCTTCACGCCGCGCCATCTGCTCATCTCCATCGCTGCGGGTGTGCCGATTGCCAAACTCGAATCCGCGTTGCCGCCGCGCGCGCGTGTCATTCGCGTCATGCCCAACACGCCGGCGCTGGTTGGTGCCTCGGCCACCGGCTTCGCGCTCGGCAAAAACGCCACCCGCTTCGACGGCGAGCTCGCGCGGCGACTTTTCTCTGCCGTGGGTGTGGCGTTCCCGCTCAAAGAATCGTTGCTCGACGCGGTGACCGGCTTGAGCGGCAGCGGGCCGGCCTATGTTTACCTGATGATTGAAGGCTTGAGCGATGGCGGCGTGGCGGCGGGCTTGCCGCGCGACGTGGCGACGAAGCTGGCGGCGCAGACGGTTTTGGGCGGCGCGAAAATGGTTTTGGAAACGGGCCAGCATCCGGGCGCGCTCAAGGACATGGTAACGAGTCCCGGCGGAACGACCATTGAAGGGCTTCATGAATTGGAGAAGGGCAAGGTCCGGGCCGCGTTGATGAATGCTGTGCGCGCCGCGACGGAGAAATCAAAGAAGCTTGGACAAGCATGATGCAAATCCGAAACCCGAAATCCGAAATCCGAAGGATGCCTGAGATTCGAAATCCGAATCCTCGGACCGGGTGGAAATCTTTTCGGCCTTCGGGCTTCGGACTTCTTTCGGATTTCGGATTTCGGGCTTCGGATTTCACTCGCTCATGAACTTCCCTCCCCCAACCGAAAAACAAGCCCGCATCATCTGGCTGTCGCTCACCGGGCTTGCGGCGGCGCTGATCGTCGCGCTGATTGTGGCCGCCGTCTGGGGGCTGGGCCGCATCTTGAACGTGCTGTCGTCGGTGATCTGGCCGCTCGCGGTGGCGGGCGTGCTCGCGTATTTGCTCGATCCAGTCGTGGATTTGCTTCAACGGAAAGGCGTGCCGCGTGTGCGTGCGATCATCGTCGTTTTCCTGGCGGCGTTGTTGATTATCCTGGGGTTGCTCGCGAGCGTCGTGCCGCAATTGGTCGTCGAGTCTCAGGAACTTGGCCGCAAGATTCCCGGCTACACTCAGCGCTTGGAGAAAAAGGTCGAGACGCTGATCAGTCATCCGCCCGCATGGCTACAACGCTTCCTGCCGAAACAATCATCAGCAAACGTGGAAACGCCGTCCGCCACCAGCACGAACGCTGAACCGGCCGCCCTCGCCGCCGCGCCATCGGAAACGAATGCCCCGCAGTCCATCACACCGGACAAATCTCCGCCGCCTCCAGTCATCGACAAGGCAACTCTGGCGTCCGCCACAGACTGGTTGACGAAAGCATTGCCCATTCTCGGCAAACGATTGTCGCAGGTCGTCTCCTACATCGGCTCCTGGTTTGGTGTGATTGCTGGGTTGGCGTTGATTCCCATCTACGCGTTTTATTTCCTGCTGGAAAAGAGCGGCATCGAGTCGAAGTGGACGGACTATCTGCCGGTGCACGATTCCAAATTCAAAGACGAACTCGTTTTCATTCTGAACTCAATAAACGACTACCTCATTGCATTTTTTCGCGGTCAGGTGCTCGTGGCGATTTGCGACGGGATTCTTTACACCATCGGCTTTACGATCATCGGGCTGCCGTATTCCGTCCTCATCGGTGTGATGGCGACGTTTCTCACCATCATTCCCTTTCTGGGCGCGATCACGACGTGCGTGACGGCGCTGGTCATCGCGCTGGTGGCGTTTGGCGACTGGCAACATCCGTTGGGGGTGCTGCTCGTGGTCGGCATCGTGCAGGCGCTGGAGGGCACGGTGATCCAGCCGAAGATCATGGGCGACCGCGTGGGATTGCATCCCGTTAGCATCATCGTCGCACTCATGGTTGGCACGACACTGTTGGGCGGCATCCTCGGCGGCATCCTGGCGATTCCGCTGACGGCGGCGCTGCGGGTGATCATGTTCCGATATGTGTGGAAGAAACGCGAAATCTGAAATCGTTCGATTATGACAACGGCGCTTGTGCTGATCGCTCTGATGGCTGTTGTTTGCCTAACCACCTTGATTGGAGGCGTGCTATTTTTGATCGGGTTGTTCAGGAAGAAACGGGCGTTCAAGCGGATGGGTGCTCTCCTCGGCGTCGCATCAATATTTGTTCTCGCGGGCTGTCTCATCTATGCGTCGGCAAAAGTCTTCAACAAACTGAAGAGCACCAATCCCCAAAAGATCTGGGAAGCCACTGTAAATGCAGCTTTTGATGACACGGCCATTCGGCCTTCTGATCCCGCACAAGCCAAGCAAATACTAAGTGGAAAGCTGGGCAAGACAAACTTTCTTGAACGGGCCAATGTTCAAGGTGTGTGGGTTGATGCAGCTTTTCTTTCCTATGGGTATTTTCTTTATGTCGCAGACGAGAAGGAACTCTTAAGCGCTGTCGCCACGGCGCCGGTCGATCCGTCATTTCAGCTAATATCAGACGAAATCTGTAAAGAAGCGTCTTGGGCTGAATGCGAGGACAGCCTGATGTACCCGAAAGGCCCACAGCGCAATTTGCCCGGTTGGACACCTGAAGCAGTGGTCGAGAAACGCTGCTATCGCTGTCTGCGTTGTCCGTGGTCGCACACAATACTGATAGATGGGAAGACCGGGCAGGTATATCATTCGATAAGCGAAATACGGGAGTAATGCGTTGCGATGTGCCTTACGCTTGCGGCATTTAGCTCGACAATTCCCTCACATCCACCGCCTCCATGCCCGCAGCGCGGATGGCTTGCAAGCCCAACTCTGTATCTTCGTAGGCGCGGCAGAATTTTGGGTCAATGCCGATGCGACGAGCGGCTTCGAGGAAAATATCCGGCGCAGGTTTTTGGTTCTGCACCATCTCACTGGTCACGACGGCGTCGAATAGATGCCGGATTTTCAGGAGTTCGAGCACTTGAGTGATGACGCGCTGCGTGCCACCGGACGCCACGGCCATCGGAATCTTGCCGTGATGTGATTTCGCGATTTCCACGACGGCATGGATGGGTTCAATCTGCGCCATGAGCGGCAGATACGCCTCCTCCTTCTCGTGCGCGACAGCGATGTGATCGAGCGAGCGGCCTTGTTCCTGGGCGAGCATTTTCAAGATGTCGCGCGAAGGGACGCCGCCCAGCGAGTAGAAGCGGTCTTCCGGAAAATGCAGGCCGTGACGTTGCGTGATCATCTGCCAGGCGCGCCAATGCAGCGGCATGGTGTCGGCCAGCGTGCCGTCGCAGTCGAAGATCAGTCCTTTGGGTGTCATTCGCTTTTTGGTCTTAATCTTTATCTTTCTCTCACTCTTAATCTCCGATCCGAGAACAAGATTAAGATTCAGATTTGGATTAAGAGCTGCATTTCAAGTTTGCGAGGCTTTCAACTTTTCCTCCAAATCGTGCGCCATGAGCGGTTCAATCATTGGATCGAGATCGCCGTCAATGAAACTCGCGAGGTTGTAGAGCGTGATTTCGATGCGGTGGTCGGTCACACGGTTCTGCGGAAAATTGTAGGTGCGGATTTTTTCGCTCCGCTCGCCGGTGCCGACCTGCGCTTTGCGCTGCGCGGCATACTTGGCGTTTTCGTCGGCCACCTTTTTCTCCAACAGTCGCGAACGGAGCACGGTCAACGCCTGCTGTTTGTTTTTCTGCTGCGAACGGCCATCGGCGCAGCGAACAATCAAGCCGCTCGGCTTGTGATGAATTTGCACGGCGGAGTCGGTGGTGTTGACGCCCTGGCCACCTGGTCCGGACGCGCGGCAGACGGTGATGTCCAGATCTTCGGGGCGCAGTTGCACGTCCACCTCCTCGGCTTCCGGCAACACGGCGACGGTGCAGGTGCTGGTGTGAATGCGCCCCTGCGCTTCGGTTGCCGGGACGCGTTGGACGCGGTGCACGCCGCTTTCGTATTTCAGCCGCTTGTAAACGTCCGTGCCGGTGACGCTGAAGACAATTTCCTTGAAACCGCCGAGGTCCGATTGGCTGGAGTCGAGCGTCTCAACCTTCCAGCCGCGGCCTTCGGCGTAGCGCGTGTACATTCGGTAAAGATCCGCGGCGAAGAGGGCGGATTCCGAGCCACCAGCGCCGGCGCGAATTTCGAAGATGGTGTTCCGTGAATCGCTGGGGTTGGGCGGCAGAACGCCGCGTTGAATTTCGAGGGCTAGACGCTTTTCCTCCGCTTCGAGGCGTGCAATCTCCTCCTTCGCGAGAACAGCGAGTTCGGAATCGGCGGGTTCGGTTTTGAGCAGCACGCGGTTTTCTTCGAGGTGCGCCAGCGTTTTCGAATAGTCTTTGCCAAAGGCAACGAGGTCCTTGAGGCGTGCGTACTCACGCGACAATTCCTGGGCGCGTGCCTTGTTGTCGATGACTTTTGGGTCGCTCAGCGCGACCTCAAGTTCAGCGAGGCGGCGTGCGAATTTTTCGATGTGCGGACGTAAATCCATTCTTGTTTATGATTTGCGATTTACGATTGACGCATCCGTTCAGCCATCAGCGCGCAGATCGTAAATCGTAAATCGAAAAAATGTCCGGGCATGACCTGAGAAAACACAACGCCCGCGATTCCGAAAGTTCGGAATTGCGGGCGTTGATTCGGAAAGCGCTACTTCTTTTTTTTGCGGGTGCTGGCTTCGGCCTGGGCGGCCTGCGTCTTGGCCATGCGCTGCTGGAACTTGTCCACGCGGCCGGCGGTATCGACGAATTTCTGCTGGCCGGTGTAAAAGGGATGGCAGACGTTGCAGATACCGACGAGAATGACGGGTTTGGTGGAGCGGGTCTTGATGACGTTGCCGCAGGCGCAACGGATTTCCGCGTCCAAATATTTCGGATGAATTTCAGCTTTCATAACAAAGGGTGGAAAAGCTACCAGCCGCAAACGGCTTGGCAAGCGTTAAAATTGCAACCCGATGTTTTGGCGCTTTCCGCCGCCAGCACCACCTCCCGGTGTCATATTGTCTTCTGAGGCAATGGGGCGCGCCCCCTCGGAACGCGCCGTTTCGCGCCATTAATACCGATTCATCACATAATACAGATACCCCAGCACTGCTGAGACGATCAGGCCGGCGAGGATCGACCACCGGAGAATCACCCGACGTTTGCGCCGCAAGTTGCGCCCGCCCATCCCGGGGAGCAGGTAAAACCGGCCGTGATCCTTGTGCACTTCTTTTTTTGACCAGAACATGATTATCAGTTTGACGCTATTCCCTCGCCAACCATCGGAAACGTGGTGGGTCTGTTTCCGCCAGGAAAAATCCGACGGTGGAAGGGAATGGAAATATTTTTTCCCACCGCAGCCTGAGTAATTTTTGGAATTGTATGGTGACAATTAACATTAGCTGCTTTTTGTCGATTTGTGCAATCGGTCTTTTTGGGTTGAGCAGCCGGAGGCGAAACCCGAGCGTGTCGGTCAAAGCTATGTCGCCCGATGCAAGTCTGCCAGCGCATCGACGACGCGTCACCACGAGGTCGTTGTCAAAAGTTCAGGCGCACGCTCGCGGTGAACGTGCGGCTGCGCGGCAACTCGGAATGGAGATTCAGCGGATTCAGCCGGTAGTCCGTGTCGAAGAGGTTCAGCAGGCCGAGCCGGATCTCAGCATGACGACGCGGGAAGCGGTAGCCAGCCATGAGATTGTGCTGCCAGAGGTTTTCGCCCGCCAGCGACGGCGTGTAACCGGAGTTGCTCTGCAGATACCAGGCGGACTCCCATTGCGCGAACACGCCGCTGCGATGATGAAAGTTCGCCGTGAGTGAAAGCTGATGCAGCGTGGCGCGATTGTTCTGCTCCAACAGGTCGAGATTGGCCGCGCCGTCGGGAACCTGCGGAAACCGTCCCATCAACGTCGCCTCGCTCAAACGATATCGTGCGCCCACAGAAAAGTTGTCGCCCAACAATTGCCCCGCGTAGGCCGAGAGACTGCGCTCGCGAAAATCCAAGGTCTGACTCGTGCTTGACGGAGAATCGGCGAACGGCAGAAATGTGGAGTTCGTCACGACGCCAACCGCGCGCGAGCCACGCGAAGTCAGCCACTCGGCTTCGACGCCGAACCACGTGCCGCTGGCCAGCGATTGGTCGAAACCGACGCCGGCCGTCTCGAACTCGGTGCCCGGCACAAGGCCCGCCACGCTTTCGGGAATCAAGCTGCGAAACGCCTGGTTGAATCCGCCGATCTGGGTCGGTTCCAGGCGCACGCTGTTGTCAAAATAAAGTCCGCCCAACGACTTCGCGTAGCTCGCGCGCAACAGCCCGCGCTCCCACGGCGTGAAGAGCAGCCCCGCCTTCGGCGAGACGAGGTCGCGCGAAGTTTCTCGGCCGGAGACGGGCGGTAAATCCATGTTTTCTGGAAACTGAATGTGATCGTAGCTGACGCCGCCAATCAGGCGGAGCGAGTCCAGAATTTGCCACGAGCCATACGCATAAACGTCGCCGCGTTGGAGCGAGCCGCTGGCGTTCTGATCGTTAAAAAAAGTAACTAGTGGTCCTCCAAACGCCGGATTGAGCGTCCCGCGATCCTTGACATCGCCCGATTGCCAGCGCCCGCCGATCACGAGCGATTGTTTCGGCGTCTCCCACACGTGTTGCAATTCCGCCGAATAGAGAGTGAAGTCGCTGGCCAGGTCGAGAATCAGCGGCAGTCCGAATGGTTGCGGTGATTGGACTTCAGTCGTCACGCCGCCAACCTGGCGAAGGAACGGCACATTCGGCAGCGGATCGTGCAGCGTGAGCCGGTCGTCAAGCCGCGCGACGAGCAGCAATGTGTGACTGCCCGGCGACCACGCGTGGTGCCAGCCCGCGTAGAGCGTCGGTTCTTGAGTTTCTTTCACGCGGAAGCCGGGATTGGCTTGCGCCGGATCGTAATGATCGGCCACGTCGCCTGCCTCAGCGTGGAGGTCGCCGATTTGAAAATACGCCTCGTCGTCGGCCGTCACTCGCTGCTTCGCGGTCAGAATGAATTGACGCCGGTCGGCATCGTTGTTCACGCGCTGGCCGTTCAGGCTCTCGTAATTCGCATCGAACGCGTAGCTGAATCCGTCGAACGTGCCAAAGGCAGTTCCCGACTGCCGCCAATCGCCGCGGCTGGTGTATTCCGTCAGCGAACTGACGCCGACCGGCCGTTGATCGAAGAACTGCAGGTGTTCCTGCTGGGAGAGCAGTTGCGAGAGATTGCCCGCGCCGGGCGGAGCCAGGAGGTTCGCGACGAGCAACTCGCTTTGCCGCGCCGTTTCCAGCCGCAAGTCAAAACGGTTCACGTCCTCCAGCGTCTGAAAACTGTTGGCGAGAAAGAGATGGCCGGAAAAGTTTGCGTAACTCTCGGACACCGCCTGCGCCGCGGCGTGGCGACTCGCGTCCGGCACGCCGACCTCGTCGTAAAGCGCGGCGAGATTCGCGCTGCGCACGGAGCGATCACCGTCGAGCAGCAGCCGCGAGCGAAACGGCGCGCGTTGGTCGTTCAAATCCGAGGAACGTTCGAGGTCGCGGATGGCTTCGTTCAGCCGGTTCTCCTGCCACAGATGCAGCGCCGAGTAGAGCCAGGCGGTCGGGTCGTTCGCGTCCAGTTGTTTGGCCAGGCCAAATTCCTTTTCTGCCGCCGGCGCGTCACCGAGCGCGCTGGCGGCCTTGCCGAGATAGGCGCGGAACAAGGCGCGTTGCGGTTCGAGCGCGGCCGCGGCCTGAAACGCGGCGCGCGCCTCCGCGTACTGGCGTTCACGCAGCCGACATAAGCCGCGCCCCAGCCACGCCGGACCGAACGCGGCATCCAGTTCGCGCGCGTGATCAAACGACTCGCGCGCGCCGGGAACGTCGCCTTGCTCGATCAAGACGAAGCCGCGCAGCGCGTGGGCTGTGGCCAGTCGCGGCGAAAGTGCCAGCGCGCGATCCAGCTCAGCGAGGGCTGCACGGTGATGGCCGAAGGAGAATTCCAATTCCGCGAGTCGTGCCAGCGCGAACCCGAACTGCGGCGCGATCGACGCGGCCTTGCGGGCCGCCGCCAGCGCGCCGGGCAAATCACTCTGCGCTTGGCGCGCATAACTGTGCGCCAGGAGTTCGCTGGCCGAGTGGATGCTTCCGACGTGACGATCTACGCCAGAATCACCGCGCACGACGGCGATGAGTTCGCGCAAGGCAGCGGCTGCGGGCGCATCGCTTGGCAGACCGGCCAGCACTTGTTCAGCCTCGGCTACGCGGCCGACCGCAAGTTCGAGTTGGGCACGGAGAGCGTTTGCTCCCGCGCTCAGTTCGTTCGGAGTCGCGGGCCAAGCGTCCAGCGCGGCAAGCAGATCGCCGGCACGATAGTTACTCAAACTCCCAGCAAGCGCTGTTTGCTCTGCGGCGGTGAGTTGGAGTTCAGCTGGATTGACCACGGCGGGGTAGTAAAGCGCCCATTGAATCGCAGCGGTGGCATTGACGAGCGCGGTTTTTTGCGGCGCTTTGCCGACTTGGAGCCGTAGATCCTGTCCGCGTTCGAGTGCGAGTTCGCCATCGCGGGTCTGGAGGGCGACGCGCCCGTCGATCAGAGCAAGGTGCAGCGACGTAGCGTCAGTTGTATCGTTGGACACCACTTCCAGCAGAAATTCCGTGCCGCGGATTGCGCCGGCGGCCAGCGGCGTGTCGAACTCCACATCGGCGGGTTTTTCGCGGTTGAAAAAGTACAACGAGCCGCGCGAAAGGCCGAAGCGTCTTTTCTCGTTGCTTCGCGGCGGCAGAATTTCGAGCGTCGTCCGTTCGTTCAAGCGGATGACACTGCGGTCGGACAATTGGACGGCAGCCCGGCTCATCACGCGCGTGCGCAGTCGGTCGCCGGACTTGAGCACCTGGCCGGCAGCGGCGGGTTGCCAGTTGGTGCCGCCACCCATCGCATATTCAACCTTGCCGGCCGCTTCGATGACACGGCTCAGGAGGTTGGTGTCAACGGCGCTCGCCCGGTTCGTGGATTGGGCGTCGGCAGCAGGCGGCGCGAGCACGCAGAAAATCAAAACCGTGAGAAGTCGCCGCACACCGGAATGGTGCAACAAGCGTGGGGAAAAATGAAATCCATTTCTCCGACACCGCGAGCCATCGCCCGCCGGTGGTTGGAGTTCACGCTTCAGCGTGGGGTCGCGATCGCGCGAAACAAAATGAATGGGTACCGCGGCAGGATTTCCAATTTTTTGGAAGTCGATGACAAGGCGGAAATTTCCCCGCGTGGGCGGCGGACGACCGCGTTGGCGCAGCGTGCCAACGGTCGCGCAGAGTCTTTCGCAGCGTGCCTTCATCAGTTTATCCTGGTGACTTTAGCAGCAGTCTTGCCAGAGGTTGGCGGGAATGCCGGATACTGAGTTGCCCCTTGATTTCATTGGTTTGTTTGAACCTATTTCAAAGCTGCATTGAGAGAGAGGATCAAACCTGGTGTGTTCCGATTGCGGAACAGGAAGAATGGGTTGCGCCAAGATTTACTCGATGCGAACGCGGAAAAATCTTGTGCCGTCTCCGGACAGATAAAGCACCAGCGACTGGTCGTTACCAAAGTAAAAGTTGGACCAGGGTTGCCACGGGCCGGTGATCGTCGCGGCTTCCTCCACATAATAGCGCTGGCCGGACATAGTCGGGAAACTGAGCTCCAGCCAGTTGGAGACGCTCGTCAGTGAACATTGCGTCGGGATGACCACGTGCAATGGCAGCGTGGCGGAGAGTGAACCGAGGTCGTTTGTGACGGTCATGACATAGTCGGCCGTGTCGTTGGTGGTCGTACTGGGGAAGAAGATTCCCGGGGCAGTCACCCCCGGCATCGCGTTCGTGTACTTCTTCCACGTAAAGCATAACGGTGGCGAGCCGGCCAGACTAGCGGCGAGGGTGGCCGGAGAGCCTTGGGCGACCGTCACAGTGGTTGGTTGCGAGAGCAAGGCCGGCGCAGTCGGTTGTTGATTTGTGTTGAGCGAATAATTCAGCCACGCTGTGCCACGGGCGTTGTTGACGCCTTCCACCGCAACAATGTACTGGCGCGATTTGACAACCGCGAACTGGACGCGCGACGCGCCGTTCGTGCCCCCGGCGGAGTTGTGGTCGCACGCAATGGAGATCAAGTCCTGGTAACTGTTGAGCGCGCCGTTGTAAGTGTAGGCCTCCATCACCGTGTCATAGCTGCTGCCGAGGGTATCGAGTGTGATGGTGCCGTTGGTGGGCGGCTGGTACAGCAACCAATACGAAACGCCGCCGCTGATCCCGCAATGAGGCGGTTCATTCGTATCCACGGTGCCGTAAGTGGTGTCGAATATCTGGCTGCCATTGTAGCCGCGCACCACACCCGCGCCCGATGCGCCTGCCGGCGAAATAGTCCCTGCTGGCCGTGAAGCGCCACCGCCGTTCTCGCCGATCAATGGCGAACTGGGTGAATCCAGTAGTTTGCCACGAGCCAGGGTGTCCGTCGCGCCATCCGTATTGATCTGAAGTTCAACGGGAATGGTGAAGTAATTTGGACCGTCAATTGACACGCGCATCTTGTAACGCCCCACGTTGGCGATTTGCAGACTGGGAATTAGAAGATTCGTGGTCGTGATGCCCAGGTCGTTGCCGTTGAAATACCACTTATACTGGCCATTCGCCGCATTGGTCAGGACCACGGTGAGAGAAACCGTGTCTCCCAGGTTAGCGGAGCGGTCGGTCGGCATGCTGAGCACGACGGGTGGCGGAAGGTCAACGGCTTCGAAACTCCACTTCAATTCGAGCAGCCCGGTCGCACCAAAATATCCGTCCACGGCAATTTCGTACGGGTGACCTGCCAGCACGCCGAATTCGATTTCACTCTCGCGGTCAAATCCCTCGGAATCATCCGCGCGCGCCACTTCGATGAGTTTGTCGAAGGTCGTGTCGTTCGTGGAATTGAAATAGTAGGCGGAGAGCAAGGTGTCGAAATCGCTTCCCTCCGTTTCAAATTTCACAACGCCGTTCGTCGGGGCCACCCAGGAAATCCACATGGAATGGCCACCAACTTTACCGCCGTGTTTCGGCTCGCCGACCTCGACGGTCGCGGTCGAATTATTGCCGGTCAGATCGCCGGTCGCGCTCGAAAAGGTGACTCGATTCGTGAAATAATCTTGCAACGACTGCGCTTGAGACGGAATGGCCAGGCATAAACCCGCCAGAACAAAACAAACAGCCAGCGCACCGCGCCTTGGAGGGCAATGGCCGCATTCACCGACGCACGTGCTTTCGACAAACGTCTTCATTCGGTCGGTTTTACTCTTCTCTATGATGTCTGGTTGTCAAATGAGTTCCTTTAGCACCCGGATTGCCAATCGTTCAGGGCGACTCAATTAGACTGAATTGCGCAAAAAACAGCGGGATTTGTGTTGCCAATCCTTTGGTCACACCTAATGCAAATCTGCACTGTTCCGCTGGCGGAACACTTCATTCTTTTGCCACCCGCAGTTCCGGCCATTTCTCCAGCCGCCGCAACAATGCCTGCGGCGACATGCCCAGCTTGGCCGCTGCCCGGCGAATCCCACCGTTGGTCTCACGCAGCGTGTCTTGAATGAGGCGATATTCCTGTGCTTCGACTGGGCTAAGATCACGGTCGGGTGGGAGTGGTTCGGTGGAAGGCAGCGGAACGGGCTGCTTCGTCGTGGCCGTCGCGCCGCGATTCAACCAGTTCAGGTCCAGTGCCAGCCAGCGGCTCTCCTCCAGCGTCATGAGCAACGAGCGTTCGATGACATTGCGCAGCTCTCGCACATTGCCGGGGAAATTGTGCGCGTTGAGCGCGGATAAATCCTCCGGCCTCAGCCGCGGTTTGGTGCGGTTGTATTTTTTGGCGAGCTGGGTCACGAACAACTCGGCAATGCCGGAGATGTCCGCGCGATGTTTGCGCAAGGGCGGCAACGCGACTGTGAACACGTCCAGCCGGTAAAGCAAATCCTCGCGGAAACGGTTGGCCTTCACTTCCTCGGCGAGCGACTTGTTTGTCGCCGCCACAAAGCGGCCCGAGAAAGAAAGGCTTTCCGTGCTGCCGAGCGCGCGGTACTCGCCCGACTCCAGCAAGCGGAGCAGCTTGGCCTGCAACGCAAGCGGCACCTCCGCAATTTCGTCGAGGAACAACGTACCGCCCGCCGCTGCCCCGACCAGGCCAACGCGTTTCTTGTCCGCACCGGTGAACGCGCCCCGTTCTGCGCCGAACAATTCCGATTCAAACATCTCCGCCGGCACCGCCGCACAGTTCACCGCGACGAAGGGCGCATTCGCGTTTGGGTAAGTCAATTGATGGAGCACACGCGCAGCGAGGTCCTTGCCCGTGCCCGTTTCGCCCGTGAACAGAACCGTGCTCGCCGGGTGCTTGGCAGCCTGGTGAAGTTGTTTCAGCACGTCGCGCATCGCCGGGGAATCACCGAACCACTCCGCTGAATCGGCGGTCGGGGTGCGCGTTTGCAGACGCAGTTTTGCCCGTTGCAGACACGCAGCGAGCGCTTCCACGGTCACTGGTTTGGTGAGATACTCCGACAGCCCGTTGCGGGTGAGCGCCACTGCTTCACCCAGGTCCGGCATGCCGGTGATCATCACGATGGGTGCCTCCGGATAGCGCCGGAAGAGTTGATCAAAGAAATCGTACCCTTTGCCGTCGGGCAGGTGATTATCCAGCAGCACGAGGTCGAAGGATCGGTCAACAATGGCGGCACGAGCGGCGGACAACGTTGCCGCCAAGGTCGGCTCGCCGCCCTGCTCCCGGACGACCTGACCCGCCATCGTGGCAAACGCGTTGTCATCTTCCACAATGAGACAGGAGAACTTCTCCGCTGGGCTTCCGGCCTTGTTGGATGCTGACATGGCACTGCCGAGTCTAGCTCGTCCCCGGATAATTCCAAGCCCGGAAACGCGCCTGTCAGAGCCGGCCGCGGATGTTCCTATCGTTTGCCTCGCAAGCAATTTTGGACCGCGCTCAGAATCTCCTCGAGCGCAAAAGGTTTGTTGACCAATACGACGTCGGCGATTTTCTCTGCGTCGGCGCCGTCCTCGCCACTGGCGAGAATCACCGGCAGGTCCGGCCATTTCTCGCGCAGCGCGCGAATCGTCTGGAGCCCATCCATGACTGGCATGGCGCAATCGGTGATGAGCAGTCGCACATCGCTCGCGTGCTTCTGGAAAAGTCGCACGGCTTCCTCGCCGTTGGACGCGGCAAGCACGCGGTAGCCGCACGAAGTCAATTCTGCCGTGAGCAGTTCGCAGATTGCCTGCTCATCGTCGGCCACCAGAATCAATTCACCTTGGCCGCGCGCCAGTCCGACCGTCGGCGCCGCAATCTCCGTGGTCGCGGTTTCCACCGCACGTGGGAGAAGCACTTCAAAGCTTGTGCCTTGGCCCGGTTCACTTTCGACGCGGAGAAAGCCACCGTGGCTTTTGACGATCCGCATCACGGTGGACAATCCGATACCGGTGCCGCGTCCTTCGCCCTTGGTAGTGAAGAACGGCTCAAACATTTTTGCGCGTACCTCTGGCGGGATGCCCGTGCCCGTATCGGACACGAGCAGCGAAACGAATTTGCCCGGCTGGCCGTCGGGAATGGCGGCGGCCTCGGCTTCCGCGAGGTCAACGTTGTCCGCCACGAAGGACAGTTTGCCGCCGGCGGGCATGGCGTCGCGCGCGTTGACACAGAGATTGAGCAGGACCTGATGAAGTTGCGTCGGGTTGCCGCGCACTGGCCAGAGGTCGCGAGGCAAGAAAGTTTCCACGGTGATGTTTTTCGGAAATGTTTCGCGGACCATCTTCTCCAGTTCCTTCACCAGCGCGCCCAATTCGAGCCGCTGAAACTCACCGCCCCGACCGCGCGCGAACAACAACACCTGCCGCACCATATCGGCGCCGCGATGCGTGCTGCTTTCGATCATGGCGAGCAACCGGCGGGACTCCTCGTCCGCGGCCTGGCGGCGAAGCAATTGCGCACCCATGAGAATTGGTGCAAGCGCATTGTTGAGGTCGTGCGCCATGCCGCCCGCCAATGTGCCGATGGTGTTCATGCGCTGCGTGCGGAGAAACTGCGCCTCCAAGAGCTTTTGCTCGGTGACATCACTGTTGATGATCAGCAGCGCCTTGGGCTGACCTGCTTCGTCGCGAATCAGCGTCCACCGGCTGGCGACGGTGACGACCTGACCGCCGCGGGTTTGCTGGCGCAATTCGCCGTTCCATTCACCGTCCTTCAACGCGGCGGCGCGGGCGGTGCCGGCGGTTTCCGCGTCCGGAGAAAACATTTCATCGCATGCGTCCGCGCGCTGTAGTTCGCCGAGTTTCCAGCCATAGAGGCGCTCGGCGCTTGGATTGGAGTAGGCAATCCGGCCGTTGAGATCTTGGACGAGAATTGCGTCGTGCGCCTTGTCTATCAGCGCGGCCTGTTCGCGGATCTTGGCGTCGGCAATTTTTTTGGAGGCCTCGAATCTCTTCCGCGCGCGATACCACTCGACGGAGTAGAACAAGACCGAGCCGCCAAGCGCGACGGGAATCTGCGCGGTGGAAACGATGAGCCACGGAAACCAGACGCCACGTGAAAAACCGGCCAGTGAAACGCCCAGCGCTACACCCGCGCCAGCAAGCGCGGCCATCGTCGCCGGAATGGGTCGCAGCCAGACCAGTCCGCCACCGAACAATAGCGCGACAGCGAGCAGAATTATCATTTCCCTGGCACGTGAGAGTCGCCGCAACCAGTCGCCGCGAATGAGGTTGAGCAATTCCGTGGCGTGGACCTCGACGCCGGGCATGAAAAGCTCCTTGTGTTTCCAGGAATGGAAAGGATTTCGGAATTCGTCCTGTCGCTCGTTGAATAGCTCGGCCATCGGACGCGCGCCGATGAAGACGATTTTGTCGCGGAAGAAGTTTTCGGGCACACCGGCCGGGTCAAGTGCTTGGGTGTAGCTGACATTTGGAATTGCCAACGCCGGACCGTAGTAACGAATCCAATGCTCGTTCGCCGCCCGGACCGCATCGCTGACGCGCGTCGCGGGAAGTTGAAGCCAGGCGGCGGCCGCCCAGATGAGCGACGGCTGGACTTCTGAAGTGAATCCCGCAAAGAAACGTCGCACCACGTAGTCGTCATCCACAATGTGCGATGCCACGCCCCAGGCGACGGCGTTGCTGGCAAACTGTTCGGCTGGCGGCAGCACGTTGATCAGGCGCGCCCAAGGTTGATCCTGACTCGTCACGTGGCTGGAATCATCATTGGATTCACCAGCCAGGATTACACGTCCGCTGTCACGAAGCGCGTTTGCAAACTCGCGATCCGCAGCCGCATTTGCGCCGACATCGCTGAAGACAATGTCGAATACCACCGCGCGCGCGCCGGCTGTCGTGAGCCGGCGAAGCAGCTTTGCGTGCAGTTCGCGCGGCCACGGATGGCTCGGGTCTTGATGTTCGAGCAGGAACGAACGGAGGTCGAGATAGACGATGACGACGGGCAGATTGTTGGTGGTGGCAAGCTCGACACCGTTCAACGAGTGCAGCGAATCGTAGCTGTTGCGCAGCAGGCTCGCGCCCGGTCGCCAGGCCGGATCGAGCAACAGCAACCCCAACAACGCCACCAAGGTCGTCAGCGCCAATGAAGCGAAAACGCGGGATCGGTTGACAGTTGCACGGCTCATGCTCAACAACGGATGGTGCGCGAATAATTTCAAGCTGGCGAGTGCGGAGTGGGAGGAGAAATCCTTCGATCCAGGCAAATCCGCCCATAAGAAGTGTCGGCGCTGTTCTCAACTCTTGCTGCCCACCGCATTCATGCTTACACGCAGCCAGTAATTATCCAACGCGGTGTCTGCGAATCTCACTTGGAACCGTGGTGAAGCGGTCGCACTGAAACCACGCCCTGGCATGTTCCGGGTTTGGCCGTTCTGTTCCGGAAACGGATCGAAGCCACTCCTTTTGTCGTCCAACCTCCCGTCTTTCACAGGCAACACGTAATCCCTTCGCGCTGGCACGGTCGTTGCTAAAACCCTGCTTGTGCAATCAAAGATACAGTGCAAAGATTATGAGCATTGGAGCTTCCTCCTTCTGCCATGCGACGAACTCGCCGGTGTATTGTTGCGGATTGCCACGGCATCGGATGAAGTCTCGACGCGACAAGGCGGCAGGAGAGCATCAGTCCATCTGAGGCAGGCACTGGCCGGCTGGTCGTTGAACAAACCGAAGGAAAGGATTTGAGATGCGTTTTTTGTTTTACTCTCACGATGGTCTCGGCCTCGGTCATACCCGGCGCAATCTGGCGATTGCTGCGGCGCTGACGGAACTTGCTCCGGAGGCTTCGGTTCTTCTCGCAACGGGCGCGGATTATATCAGCCGGTTGGGGGTGCCGCCGCACGTGGACATCCTCAAGCTGCCCGGCCTGCGCAAAATCGCCAACGGCGAATATTGCGCGCGCCATCTGAACCTGCCCGTGCCGGAGATTCGCGGCTTGCGCGCCGAAATGTTGACGACGGCGATCAAAAATTATTTCCCGTCGGTCGTGCTGGTGGACAAACATCCCTTCGGCGCCAGTGGCGAATTTCGCGCCGGCTTGGAGGAATTGCGCAAGCAAGGCGGTCGCGCCGCGCTCGGATTGCGCGATATTCTCGACGAGCCGCAATTCGTCCTCGACGAGTGGCGTCCGTTGCGGATGCAACATCGCATCGCCGCTTACTACGACGAGGTTTTCATTTACGGTCAGCGCGCGATTTTCGACGCCGCCACGGCTTATGAATTCCCGGCGAGCATGATCGAGCGCACACGCTTTTGTGGCTATGTCGAAAACGACGAATCCGACGCCGACCTTGCCGATGTCAAACTGCCTTTCCCTGTTCGTGAGGATCGGGTGCGTCCCGTCGTGCTCGCGACGACCGGCGGCGGCGAGGATGGTTTTGCCATGCTGGAATCGTTCATCCGTGTCGCCGCCGACGCGCCGTGGCAGGGCGTCGTCATAACCGGGCCGATGACGCCCGAACCGGAAGCCAGCACCATCATGCGTCTTGCCGAGGAGAACAACGTCGTCGTGCGCAAGTTTCTCCCGCATCTTTCGGCCTTGTTCTGGTCGGTGGACGCGCTCGTCTGCATGGGAGGCTACAACACGCTTTGCGAGGCGGTATCGAAGGGCGTGCCGACGGTGTGCGTGCCTCGCATCGTGCCGCGCACCGAGCAACTGATTCGCGCCAACGCTTTCCAGCGGCTGGGCCTCGTTAACACCATCCGCCCCGACCAACTCAACGTGGAAAATCTCCGGGCGGCCGTCGGCGCGGCGTTGAAGAAATCACGGCAGGACCTGCTCGCGCGCGCGCAGAAACATCTGAGCTTTGACGGCGCGCGCCAGGCTGCCCGTCGGCTGCTGGCGCTGGCCAACGACCGCTCGTTGGCCGCCTTGGACCTCAATGGCAGCCGCGTGATCTGAAATCTCGCCATGAATCGGCGCGTCTGTTAACCTCCTCTCAAATGTCACAGCCGCTTCCGCTCCCTCAACGTCTGCCGGGCCTGTGGCGGATTCTGAAATATTTCTGGCCGCACGCGCGGCAATATCGGCTCCTGATCGCGGGTTCGCTCGTGGCGCTCTTCGCTGAGGTCGCGCTGCGGTTGCTGGAACCCTGGCCGATCAAATTTGTCTTCGACCACATCATCGGCTCGAAGCGTTCGACGAAAACGGCGATGCCAGAATTTCTGGCGTCGCTCGATTCGATGTCGCTGCTCACCGTGGCGGCGATCGCGGTGGTCGTCTTCACGGCGCTGCGGTCGCTCGCCGCGTATTGGGAGACCATCGGCTTCACGCTCATCGGCAACCGCGCGCTCGCCAAGGTCCGGTCCCAACTCTACCGCCACGTCCAATATCTCTCGCTTTCGTTCCACACCCGCGCGCGCACCGGCGACCTCGTCGTGCGCATGATGGGCGACGTGGGAATGTTGCAGGATGTGGCGGTGACGGCGTTCCTGCCGCTCATCGCCAAGGCGCTCATCGTTGCGGGCATGATCGGCCTGATGTTCTACATGAACTGGCAGCTCGCGCTTATCGCGGCGGCGGTGCTGCCGCTGTTCTGGTTGCGCAGCGTTTCGCTCGGCAAAAAAATCCGTGAAGTCGCCAAGAAACAACGCAAGCAGGAAGGCGCGATGGCCGCAAACTTCACCGAATCCATCAGCGCCATCAAAACCGTCCAAGCCCTTTCGCTCGAAGAAAGTTTTTCACGCGCCTTCACCGAGGTGAGCGAGAAGAATCTCAAGCAGGACGTGAAAGGCAAGCGCCTCTCTGCCGCACTGGAACGCTCGCTCGACGTGCTCATCGCGGTCGCCACTGCGTTCGTGCTATGGTTTGGCGCGCGGCTCGCGCTCGCCGGTGAAATCAGCGCGGGCGATCTTTACCTCTTCATCGCGTATCTCAAGTCCGCGTATCGTCCCGTGCAGGACTTCGCGAAATACACCGGTCGCCTCGGCAAAGCCTCCGCCGCCGGCGAACGCGTGATTGATTTGCTCGAGCGTGTCCCCGACGTGCGCGACCTGCCCGGCGCGGTCCGCGCGCCGTCCTTCGAAGGTCGTGTGCAATTTGACAACGTCGCTTTCGCATACGAACACAGCCAGCCATTGCTCGAAGGCATTCAACTGGAAGTGGAATCCGGCCAACATATCGCGCTCGTCGGGCCGTCCGGCGGCGGCAAATCCACATTGCTCAGTCTCTTGCTGCGCCTTTACGATCCGGTGAGCGGGCGCGTGCTGATTGACGGCCGCGACATTCGTGAGTTCACGCTCGAATCCCTCCGCGCGCAAATCAGCGTGGTGCTTCAGGACAACGTGTTGTTCGCTGCCAGCGTGCGCGACAACATCGCCTGCGCCGCGCCCGGCGCCACGCTCGAGCAGGTCCACGCCGCCGCCCGGCTTGCCAACGCCCACGACTTCATCAGCGCGTTGCCGCAGGGTTACGATACCATTCTCGGTGAGCGCGGGGTCACCCTCTCTCATGGCCAGCGCCAGCGAATCGCCATCGCCCGCGCCGCAATCCGCCAGGCGCCGATTCTGATTCTCGACGAGCCGACGACCGGCCTCGATCGCAAGAACGAGCGCGAAGTGATGGAAGCCTTGGAGCGACTCTACGCCGCGCGCACGACTTTTCTGATTACGCATGATCTGCAACAAGCGGCTGGCGTGGATGTGATTCTTTACCTCGAGGGCGGCCGGATCATCGAACGTGGCACGCACGATGAATTGATGCAGCGGAACGGACGCTATGCCGCGTTGTTCCGTTCGCAGGCGAGGATGAACGACACGCAGCGGGAGCGGATTGCTTGTCTGTCATGAAGATCCTCTACCTTTGTCCGGACCTCGGCATTCCCGTGCTGGGCCGCAAGGGCGCGTCGGTGCATGTGCGCGAACTCTGCGGCGCGTTCCACCGTGCGGGCCATCGCGTCGTTCTCGCCGCCCAGATGCTCAATAAATCGCCGTGGGAAAAGCCGGCGGTACTCGACGTGCCGATCGTGCAGGTGCGGCCGTCGCCGGGCGCCGGCGGCGCCGTGCTGGCGTTCAAGGAATTCAATGAATTGCTCGGCGTGGACAATTCGTTGCCCGGCGAGCTGCGCCGGATTCTCTACAACAAGGAACTTGAAGGTGAATTGCTGCGTCGGTTTGAGAACGACCCGCCGGATTTCATTTACGAACGCGCCTCGCTCTACGCCACCGCGGGGGTGTCGCTCGCCCGCACGCTCGACGTTCCGCTCATTCTTGAACTCAACGCGCCTCTCGCCGTGGAGCAGGCGGCGTATCGCGCCACTGGCTTCGGTGAACTTGCGGCGCAAGCCGAACGCTGGACGCTTTCACATGCCGACGCCGTGGTTGTCGTATCGTCTGAACTTGCGAAGCATGCCAGGTCGCTCGGCGTGAAGCCGGGCAAGCTGCACGTGATACCCAACGGCGTGAACCCGGAATTGTTTTATCCGGCGGGAGCGGAGCGCGGCCTTCAGGCCGCTTCAGATACTACCATCCGCAAAAAGTCAGAGTTGGCTGACACTTCACAGGGCGTGAATCGAAGCGGGCTGAAGCCCGCGCTCCGGGGCGCGGGACACGGTTCACCCGTCCTCGGTTTCGTCGGTGGATTGCGGCCGTGGCACGGCGTGGAGATTCTACCGGATTTGCTGGCAAGATTGAAGAAGCGGCATCCAGGCGTGCGTCTGGTCATCGCGGGCGACGGTCAGTTGCGCAGCGCCTTGGAGCGGGAGTTCGCCCGGCGCGGTCTGCGAGGGAACGTGACCATCACGGGCCTGCTCCCGCACGAGGCGGTGCCAGAGGTCATCCGGCAGTTCGACGTGGCGCTCGCGCCGTATCCCGCGCACAAGCACGACTTTTATTTTTCGCCGCTGAAGCTGTTTGAATACATGGCGTGCGGCGTGCCAGTGGTGGCGGCCAAGCTGGGTCAAATTGCGGAAGTGGTGCGCCACGGCACAACCGGCCTGCTGTATCCGCCGGGCAACCTGGCGGCGCTCACGACGAATTGCGAGCGGTTGCTGAACGACGCCAAGCTCCGGGCAAAACTCGGCAGCGCCGCAGCGAAACTCGTGCTTGGCCGGTTTACATGGGAGAAAAATGCCGGACGCGTCGTCGCCCTGGCGCGCAAGCTGGCCGCCGTTCACTGAAATTAACGCTGCCCGTCCATGACACTGCAACGCATCGCCTACGTCCTGAAAATTTTTCCGAAGCTCTCGGAGACGTTCATCACGGGCGAGTTGGCGGAGTTATGTCGGCGGGGTGTCGAGTTGCGGATTCTTTCCCTGCTGCCGCCGCGCGAGGAGTTACAGCATGAACTCGTTCATCGTGCGGGCTTGACCGAACTCACCACCTACGACCTGCAGAAGTTTGCCCCGGTGCTGCACGAATTTCGCCCGCAACTGATGCACGCCCATTTCGCCACGGAGGCCGCGGACAAGGCGCGCGCGCTGTCCGCAGAGTGCGGCGTGCCGTTCACGTTTACGGCGCACGGCTATGATATTCATCGCAAACCGCCGGCGGATTTTCACGAGCGGGCGCTGGCGGCGCAGGCGGTGGTGACGGTGTCGCATGCGAACGCGGATTACATTTCAACAACCTTCAATGTCCCCGCCGGGCACCTCCGCGTGATTCCTTGCGGCGTGGATACGGAAACGTTCCGACCGGCGAAGACTCCGGTGGACGGTGGCGCTCCGCCGTGGATCGTTTGTGTGGCGCGGCATGTGAGGGTGAAAAACATCAGCTTGCTGCTCGAGGCCTGCGCGGAGTTGCGACGTCGCGGTCTCAATTTTCGTTGCGCGTTGATTGGCGGCGGGCCGCTCTACGAAGAATTGAAGGCCAAGCGCGCCGACCTTGGGTTGGAAGAGATTGTCGAAATGCCCGGCGCCGCGGAGCAACGTGAGGTTTTGAGATGGTGGCAGCGGGCCGCGGTGGGCGTGCTCACGAGCGAGAACGAAGGCATGCCGGTGAGTTTGATGGAAGCGGCATCGTGCGGCGTGCCGGTGGTGGCGCCGGCGGTTGGCGGAATTCCCGAACTCGTGCTCGATGGAGAGACGGGCCTGCTGACGAAGCCGAACGATTTGGAAAATCTGGTTGCGACACTGGAACGAGTGTTGCGCGACGAGCAATTGCGGACGCGGCTCGGCTCGGCGGCGCGGGCGCGGGCGGAGAAAAAGTTTTCCGTTAAGCATCAGGTGGATCAATTGCTCGCGCTGTGGTCGGAAATCCTGAATGGAGGAAATCGCGCGTGAATATTGCCGTGAGCGATCCATTCAACGCGGCGGCGGACGCGGCGCTGCCCACGGTCGCGATAGCGCTTGATCCAGCGCGGGCGAAGAGCGAGTTCAAACGGCGACTCCCCAAGTTGTCCGGCGATGGCAGGCTGCGGCTGAAGGCCATCCGGGTCACGCGCCACAAGCCGGGCAAGCGCTGCGTCATTGAATACGATGTCGAAGTGGACCGACCCGACCTGCCGAAGCACGCGCTCACGCTGATCGGCAAAATCCGCGCGGGACGTTCCGGCAACGAAGGGTTTCGCCAGCTCGAAACGATCTGGAACTCGGGTTTCGACGCCCAAAGCGCGGACGGCGTGTCCGTGCCGGAACCCGTCGGCGTGATTGCGGAATTCAAGATGTGGTGCCAGCGCAAAGTGCCGGGTGAGACAGCGACGCGGCTTTTGGCGGGACCGGACGGCGTGACGTTGGCCCGGCGCGTGGCGGATGCGATTCACAAGCTGCATCGCGCCAGCCTCCCTGCAGAACGCGCCCACTCCATGGCCGATGAGCTGCGCATTTTGCGGGGATGTCTTGAGAAAGTCTCGGCGCAGCGGCCCGAGCTGGCGGCCCGGGTTGCGCGCGTTAGGGCGGCATGTGAAGAATTGGGCGCGAGTGTGCCGGCGCCGAACCCTTGCGGGATTCATCGCGATTTTTATCCGGCGCAGGTGATCGTGGACGGCGCGCGGCTGTGGCTGATTGATTTTGATTTGTTCTGCCTCGGTGATCCGGGTCTGGACGTGGGAAATTTTCTGGGTCATGTGACGGAGCAGTCGTTGCGGGAGCGCGGCCGGGCCGATGCGTTGGCAAACGTGGAAAATGCGTTGGAGGAACGGTTCGTGGAGTTGTCCGGCGAAACCGTCCGTGCAGCGGTCCAAGCGTACAAGACGCTGACATTGGCACGACACATCTATTTGAGCACGCAGTTCCCGGAGCGGCGACATCTCACTGAAGATCTCGTTAAACTATGCGAAGAGCGTTTGGGGTAGTGACTCCGTCGAGTTACTGCAGGTGAATCCGGTAAAAGCGGGTGGCGTTGGTGGCCGTGTTGTCCTGCTTGTTCGTCACGCTGCCGTCGCCAATGATGCCGGGCAGAATGGCGGTCCAAGTCGGATCACTCAACGTTTGTTTGAATTCAAGGACATGGTTGCCACCGCTCACCGTGGCGAACGAAATTGTGGCGGTGTTGCCCGACTTAGTGATTGATGTGATGACGGGTGCCGCGGCGGCACAGTTCGTGTTCAACGTGCCGCTGTTCGAGATGGTGCCGACAATGGTGCCGCAACCGGTCACGCTGGCGTTGGAGGCGATGACGAGTCCGTCCGCAAAACTGTAAGTCCCGCCCTGAAGTTGAAGCGTGGCCGGGTTGACGCCGTCGCCGACGACAAATGGCGATCCGTTGGCCGCCATCAGGCTGCGCAGCGTGAGGGTGCCGCGCGGGAAACTGAATTGTCCGTTGCTGTTGGTCAGCAACAGCGCATCCGCAGTGACGCTGCCCTGATCCACTGTGAAAGTTCCACTGGCGACGTTGATGATGCCGTTGCTGAACGGGTTGGCCACGGTCACGGCGCCGCCGAACACACTGACCTGGCCCGTCGAAACCAGGCTTGTTCCCACCACCAGATTGGAGGAGAGGATCGTGTCGCCGCCGGTGATGGTGACGGCACCTTGCGGCGCATTGGTTCCGTCCTCGGACATGCCGACAAAGAGGCTCCGCGCGCGCACCGTGCCGCCGGACACGGTCAGGTCACCGATGCCCTCGCGGCCCACCCAGATGTTATCATTCGTCAGCGAAAGTAATCCGCCGGTCACCACAACGTGCCCGATGGCATTGGTGAAACGACCAATGGAAAGGTCATCAATGCAATACACCGACGCGTTTGGTTGGACAGTTAATGTGCCGGTGGCGTCGGTGTGACGGCCCACGGAAGCGTTCGTGAAATAGGCCATGGCGTTGGTGATCGTAAACGTGCCGATGCCATATCGGCCTATGGCGACGAGGTCGTTGGTGGCAATCAATTGCCCGCCGGTCATGAGCACGTCGCCAATGGCTGGTGCATTGTCAGCGATATCAAATCCGCCTCGCAACCAGACGAGGCCGCCGCTGATGTTGAATTTCGCGGTGCCGTAGTTGCCAATGCGGGTGACGTCGGTCAAGGCGCCTGGAGTCACGGTGAGTTGGCCGCCGGAAATGTTCACGACACCAAACCCGCCAAAATTGTCGCCGATTGACAAAAAGGAAAACGCCGACGTCCCGCCGGATTGATTCAGGATGCCGCTGCCAAAATTGCCAACTTTGGTGAGGTCGTTGGTGGCAATGAACTGGCCGGATACGATTGAGACGGTGCCAGTTGAGTTAACGGCGTCGCCAAGGGTTGTGAGGAATGGCGAGAGGACAGTGCCGGCGTTGAGCGTGTAGATGCCCTGCGCACTGCCGACGGCAGCAACACTTAGACCGAAGGTGTTCACGGTGCCGCCGTTTTGGGTGAAGGTGCCGATAGCGCCACTGGCGCGGCCAACACGGATGTTAATGAAATTTGGTGTGGTGTCGATTAACCCGCTCTCCATTTGCACACTGCCGCCCAGCACATCGAAGGTATCCCCAACGGACAATGTTGAATTGGTGACGAGTAAGAGGCCGTTGCGGTCCACGAGCAGAGGTTTCGAAGTGGAGAGCGGCGTGCCTGAAGGTACGCCGGTGACGAGCAGGATATTGGTGGAGCCGGCTGGCGCAGAAACCAGGAGACTGCGCACCGACAGATTGGCTGCAGGGGTCGCCGAATCCACGGTGACGGTCTTGATGCCTCCGGCGGCGGCGTTCGTGATCAGGATGAAATCGAAACTGGTGCTCGGTGGTTGAGCGGCGGACCAGTTGGTCGCCGCGCTCCAGAGACCGCTGATCGAGTTGGTCCAGGAGTTTGTCCCCGCGGCAAAACCGTCCAAACTCGAAACGAGAAGGAGGGCATGAAGGACGCCGGTAAGTTTCAAAAGATTAAAACGATACTTTCTCATAAGCATTGCTAGATTGACATCGCGATTTAAACATACAGCCCAAGCTCCCACGCGGGACAGCCACGGTCGAAACCCGGCGCAAGGTGCATATTTTTCATTTCGGAAACCTTTTAGCAACCGCCTTGCCAAAACGTGGCCACGATACTTCCTGAACGAGCGCGCATTGCCCCCCTTGAGTTTGCAAGGGTGGAGCGTGAACCAGTTCGTCCCACTGCTTGTGCGCGGATTGATAGCTCAGAGTATTTTGTTCCACTTGCGGAATCCGATTGTTCCGGAATCGGTCCGGCACTGATCGGAATAAGGTATCATGGAGGGTGGCTAAAGGAGTCCGGCCAATTTGATTATCAAGCAAGCAGGCTTTAGCGTGTGGCGCGAGTTGGCAAGTGGCGGCGACGCGTTGCAAGAAGTTCGTTGGCACGTCGGCTGCGTGATGGTTGACTGGTTATGATGACCGGTTCATTTCAACAGCGCGCATGCACCAGTACACGAAGTGTGCGGAATGGAACTTTTTCTGGTGATGGCACCGGAAGATTCTCAATGTATGGTTTCAACATGAGTTCCGTGAGTAGAAAGGCCGGGAGCAATTCAACTGCTACAAGTTCGCCGGCCTCATGCTGCCGCCGCTCTCATTCTGCGCCGGCGTTTACGCTGGTTGAGCTTCTGGTGGTCATTGCCATCATCTCCATCCTCGCCGCCTTGCTTTTGCCAGCGCTTTCACTCGCCAAGGAAAAGGCGCGCAGCATTTCGTGCGTCAATAACCTCAAGCAGATCGGCACCGGATTGGTGATGTATTCGGACGACAACAACGATCTGCTGGTGCCGGCGGAATACGACGTGCGGAATGGCGCCAAGTTCCAGGAAGGCTGGCCGACCTTGCTCTTCAACGGCAAATATCTGCCGGCGGAAAAATCCGGCACGTTTTACAAGGTGGCAGGCGGGGCCATGGTCTTTCGCTGTCCGTCCGCGCTCCCCAAGGTCTATCGCTTCGGTCCCAGCAGTCGCGATGACCCCGAAGGCGCCATGGCCTGGCCCTATCCCTCGGAGAGCACCGGCAAGCGATTTCATATCGATTGCTGGTATGGGATGAATGGCTCGACCGGCAACCCGCAGAAGTGGCCGTTTGTGCGTATCCCGATGGATCGTTCGCGAACCGCCACACCCAACAAATTCAGCAGTGCGGCGCGTTTCCCGCGCATGCCAACCGTATTCGACGGCTTCTGGATTCACAACGGCAAGGACGAGCGGGTCAACGCGCGTCACAATAAGAACACCCGTTCGAATATTGCGTTTTTCGACACGAGCGTAAAATCCTACGACACGTTCCGCATTCCCAGTGTTCGCGACAAGCAAGCTGCGGAGATTCAGTGGCGTTTTCCAGAATCGAACTGAGATGGCAGTAAAATTCCAAACGACGTAAATAACTTGTCACCCAATCACTCCGATGACTCCCAAAGGTAAACAAATCGCAGTCGGCGCGCTTTCGATCCTGGCCATCCTTGGCTCGGCGGCTTGGATTTACTTTGGGCAGTTCAAGTCGGCCAAACACAACGTCGCGCTGCACCAGCGGGTGGGCGAAGTCATGGCCGAGCAAACGGCGAAATTGGTGGCGCACAAAGCCCGTGTGGTGCTCATCACGATTCCGACCGGTGGCGAACCGGAATTAAAGACGCAGTTGGACTCCTTCCGCCGAGCGCTCAAGAAACTGGGCGATTATGAACTCAAGGAGTACGAACTCGATACGAAGGACCAGCCGAAATACGGAGTCGGCACGGGCCTTTCGGGCCGGCGTTATGTTCGCATGGTGAAGAAAAATGAGAAGGCGGACGTGTTTGTGTCGTTCGTCGGTGCGCCGGGCTTGAAGGACGAGGAACTCGCGGAACTGGGCAAGCCGCCGAAGTTCGTCGCCGAGACGCGGACGCCGGACCACCTGCCAAAACTCTTCGACAAACAAGTCATCAGCGTGGCCGTGGTGTCGCGCTTCGTTTTCCCCGCGCCCGGCCCGCAAGAGCCAAAGACCGCGCAAGAGTGGTTTGACAAGCGTTATCAGATCATTGCGGCGGACTCCATCAGCACCATTCCGAAACCGGAGTAGGGCAGGGATGGTGATGCAGTAACGGGAGGGCCTGCCGGGTTTTCACACTTGCCCGCTTCTTGATTGCAGGGCAGGATGCTTCAACCCATGAGAGCTACTGCTCGTTGCTGGTTGATCTTTCTGTGTCTCGTGACCTGTCTCGCTGCCGCCCAGTCCGACGGTGGGAAGTTTGAATCGGTCGGCATTCCAGTGCGCAAAGGCGGGTTGATGGGTTGCATCGTCGGACCGGACGGCAAAGGCGGCGAGGTGCTCTACTTCAATTTCAATCAACTCAGCGGCCTGCTGTTTCTCGTTCAGGTGAATCCGGATACCGGCGAGGCGCGGCAGTTCAACGCGCCCCAAGGTCCGGGCGCGTGGGCGTTGATCAAAGGGCCAGACGACAAAATCTATCTCGGCACTTGGGACGGCGCGCTGATGTTGCGTTTCGATCCGAAACAACCGGAGAAAGGTCTCGTGGTCGTTGGCAAGCCGTCGCCTACCGAGGATTACCTGTGGCAGTACGATATCGGCAAGGATGGCAAGCTCTACGCCTGCACGTATCCGCAGGCGAAACTGGTGAGCTTCGATCCGAGGACGGACGTGATGGAAGATCTCGGACGAATGCACCCAACCGAAATGTATGCGCGCAGTCTCGCAGTGGGAGCGAGCGGCAAGGTCTATGTCGCCATCGGCACGGAGAAGGGCGACCTCGTGATGTTCGACCCTGCGACGCGCAAACATCAGAGCATTCTGCCGGACAACCTCCGCGCTGCGAAAGGTGCCACCGGAGTCTCCGTCTGGCGCGGCGCGGATGGTCAAGCTTACGCGCAAATCGACAGCAAGCAGGCACGCCTCGACGACGAACAAGTCGTGGTCGTCACAAATGCTCCAGGCAAGGCGCCAATGAAACTTCGCGACGGCCGCGAAGTCGTTGAGTTTGGCCGCGGCACGTTTTCGCTTAAAGATCCGCCTAGCGGCAAAGTAACCGAGCGCACTTTCAAGTATGCCGGCAACGGCGATCTCATTTTCGTGCTCGGCGTCGGGCCGTCCAACTGCGTGTACGGCAGCACGGCGATGCCATTGGAAGTTTTCCGCTATGATCCGGGTGCGAACCGCAGCGATGCGCTCGGCGCCATGCCGGGCGGCGAGGTTTACTCCATGCTGGAAGACCGGCACAAACTCTACCTCTGCTACTACGGCGGCTCGGTGATGAATCTCTTTGATCCCGCCAAGCCATTCTGGAAGTTTGGGTCGGGCGCAGATTGCAACCCGATTTCCTTCGGCGGCGTGGGCGACGGCCACCTGCGTCCGCGAGCAATGATTCGCGGGCCGGACGACCTGATCTACGTTGGCAGCGAGCCGCCTTATGGCCAACTGGGCGGCGCTTTGGGTGTCTGGGATCCCCGGCAAAACAAGACCGTCGAGAACTACCGGCACATCGTCACCAACCAAAGCATCGTGTCGCTCGCTTGGGAGACGAAGAGCGGCCTGATCTTTGGTGGGAGTGCGATTGTGGGCGGTGGCGGCGCGCGCCCCAGTGAAAAGGAGGCAAAGTTTTTCGCATTTGATCCGAAACAGAAGCGCAAGGTTTTCGAAACGGCGCTGGTGCCGGGCGCAACGAAATATCCAGCCACGTTCGCGACGCATGGCAAAGTCTTCGCGACCGTCGGCGACAAACTCTTCGAGTTTGACCCACAGGCGATGAAAGTTGTGAGAACGATCACACTGCCGGGCGGGCAACTGGATATTTCGCTGGGGCAACATCGGAACGGGAAGTTGATTGGACTGACGACGAAGGGGGTTTACGTTCTTGATCCTGACCGGGGCAAACTTGTTCACACAGGTGATGCTCCCGTCAAAGTGAATTGTGGATTTGCGCTGGTGGATGACGCCGTCTATTTTGGGTCGAAAGCCGAACTATGGCGTTATTTGCTGCCGGCGTCGGTCGTCACCAAATCAGAAAACAAATCTCAATGATAGGAATCGAGTTATGAAAGCGAGATGCGATGGCGCAATTGAGTTTGGGGAGCGCGCCCGCCTCGGGCGCTGCCGAAGACGCCCGCGTCGTCCGCTTCCTCAGTCGTTTGGTCACATCATTTCGATTACGCTGCGCGGAGAGGGTTCGGCGCGAGGGCGCGCCGAACGACAGCCGGGGCGGCTGCGCTCCCCAATTCTTTCAACGTCGGCGCTCCGGTCAATTATTTGCGTTCTCGTCGCGGTTTCTCTGGTTGTTGCCCACTCGTTATTGGCGGCAAGCAACAATGAGTCAAACCTTGGTGCCGACGGCTGGAGCGGAGTGGCGCAGCGCGACGAAATCCGCCCCACCTTCGAGTTCAAGAAACACGGCGGACCAAATCACGACGGCAGTCTCATCATTCGCGCCGATGACCGCGAAGGTTTGGACGGCCATTGGACCAAGGCTTTTCCTGTCAAGGGCGGCCAATACTACGGCTTCCGCGCAGTGCGGCGGGTCGAAAATGTGGTGTCACCACGCCGCAGCGTGCTGGCGCGAATTCTATGGCGCGATGAAAAGGGCCGCCCCGTGTATCACGATGAACCCGGCGCCAAGAGCTACGCGCCCGGCGTGGCCCCAGTCGCCGAACCGGAATATCCGCCGGATCGAGCAACAGACGCGAAGGGCTGGACGGAAGTCGCCGACGTTTATCAGGCGCCGTCGAAAGCGACCCAGGCAATTGTCGAATTGTATTTCCGCTGGGCGCCGCGCGCGCAAGTGGAGTGGAGCGAAGTTGCGTTGACCGAAACCACCGCGCCGCCGTCGCGCAAAGTCCGTCTCGCCACCATTCATTACGTGCCCAAAGGCGGGAAGACAGCCATGGACAGTTGCCGGCAGTTCGCGCAGTTCATTGAAGAAGCGGCGCGACAAAAGGCCGACCTCGTTGTGCTGCCCGAAACACTTACGCAAACCGGCAATGGACTTTCCTACGTCGAAGCTGCGGAGCCGATTCCCGGTCCATCGACCGAATACTTTGGTGAGCTGGCGCGCAAGCACGGCGTTTATCTCGTGGCGGGTTTGGTCGAGCGCGAGAAGCATCTCGTCTATAACACCGGCGTGCTCATCGGACCGGACGGCAAACTTATCGGCAAGTACCGTAAGGTCACGCTGCCGCGCACGGAGATCGAGGCGGGCGTCACGCCCGGCCACGAGTATCCGGTGTTTGACACGCGCTTCGGCAAGGTCGGCATCATGATCTGCTACGACGGTTTCTTCCCCGAACCCGCGCGGCAGTTGAGCATTCGCGGTGCGGAGGTGATTGCGTTTCCGGTCGCCGGCTGCAACCCGATGCTCGCCGCGGCGCGCGCGTGCGAGAACCACGTGTTCCTCGTCAGCAGCACCTACACCGATCTCAAGAGCAACTGGATGATCTCCGCGATTTATGACCGCGAAGGTCAGGTCCTCGCTCAAGCCAAGCAATGGGGCGAAGTGGTGGTGGCAGAAGTCGATTTGGGCAAGCGGCTTTATTGGTCGAGCCTGGGCGATTTCAAAGGCGAGAACCCGCGCCACCGACCGGTCTGGCCGGGGGAATGAAAGTTCCGAAGGCCGAAATCCGAGGACCGAAAGAATACCAAATGCCAAAATCCGAAACACGCCATTTACGCCCGTCACATTCGGGCTTCGGGCTTCGGTTTTCTTTCGGATTTCGGCCATCGGATTTCGGACTTGTCTTCGGCGATTGATCGCATGGAAAGCCGGTTCGATATTTGGGACCTCCATTGCCACCTGTCTGGCGTGCCGGGCGACACACCTGAAGCGCGCCTTGGCAAACTGCTCGAATACGCCGACCGCATGGGTATCGCGCGACTTTGCGTCTTCATGGGCATGGAGTGGAGTTACGATCCGTCGCTGGAAAAAATGCGACAGGAGAACGACGAGGTACTGCGGGCGTTGCGCAACTTTCGCGACCGCGCGTTCGGCTTCGTCTATCTCAACCCGAAACACACGCAAGCCAGCCTCGATGAACTCAACCGCTGCGTGCGTGACGGCCCGATGGTCGGCGTGAAACTCTGGGTCGCGGAGCATTGCAACGCACCGGAACTCGACCCGCTCATCAACCGCGCGGCGGAACTGAAGGCCATCGTGTTTCAACACACCTGGATTAAGATCACCGGCAACCTGCCCGGTGAATCCACGCCGATGGAACTGGCGGAACTCGCCGCTCGACATCCACAAGCGACACTCATCTGCGGTCACTCCGGCGGTGATTGGGAAATCGGATTGCGTGCGATTCGGCCGCACAAGAACGTGTATGCGGACCTGGGCGGAGGAGATCCGACGGCAGGTTTCACCGAGATGGCCGTACGCGAGCTTGGCGCCGGGCGCGTTCTCTACGGCAGCGACGTTGGGGGGCGCAGCTTCGCCTCGCAACTGGCGAAGGTGTTCGGCGCTGACATTCCTGAATCGGCCAAGCGACTCATCCTCGGCGAGAACTTGAAACGGTTACTCCGCCCAATCCTGCGGGAGAAAGGGGTGAAAGCGTGAGCGAAAAACTTACTGAATGGGGAGCGCAGCCGCCCCGGCTGCCGTTCGGCGCGCCCTCGCGCCGAACTCTTCGCGCGATGGAGACACCCAATGGTTCGCTTGTCCCTTCGCGAAAGCCGACGACGAGGGCGTCGTCGGCTGCGCCCGAGGCAGGCGCGCTCCCCGAACTCAATCGGCGCAGCTTCCTCAAAACGACGGTCGCCGCTATCGGTCTCAGCGCGCTGGGTATGGAGGTCCGCGCCGCAAACAACTCGCCGCGCTCGCGCGAGGGTTTCATTGACGTCAACATAAACCTCTCGCGCTGGCCGTTGCGTCGTCTGCGCTTTGACGACACGGCCGCGCTTGCCGCGAAACTCCGCAGCCACGGTGTGACGCAAGCTTGGGCGGGCAGCTTCGAAGGTCTCCTGCACAAAGACATTGCGGCGGTCAACACTCGTCTCGCCGAGGAGTGTCGCCGTCACGGCCGCGGGTTATTGGTGCCGTTTGGTTCGATCAATCCGAAGCTGCCGGATTGGGAGGAAGAGTTGCGTCGCAGCGCCGAAGAACACCACATGCCCGGCATCCGATTGCATCCCAGCTATCACGGTTACAGACTTGATGACCCGGATTTTGCGCGACTGCTCCGGCTCGCGACCGAGCGCCACATGATTGTCCAACTCGCGCTGCTGATGGAAGATGAACGCATGATGCATCCGTTGCTGCGCGTCGAGCCGGTGGACACCGCGCCGCTGGTTGACCTCGTCAAGCAAACGCCCGGCCTCCGGCTCGTTCTCCTGAACGCCTTGGGCAAGCTCCACGGCAAGCCACTCAGTGACTTGATCGCAGCGGGAGAAGTTTACGTTGAGATTTCCATGCTCGAAGGTGTGGGCGGAGTCCGCAACCTGCTGGCGCAGGTGCCATCGAGTCGCGTGCTCTTCGGCTCATTCGCGCCTCTGTTCTACTTTGAGTCCGCGCTCCTCAAGTTGAAGGAATCTCCACTGACCCAGGAACAAGTGCGCGCCGTCCGCCTTGGCAACGCGCAACCTTTGCTGGCGCGGTAGTAATTGCCGTTCGCTCCGTTTCGGTGTCGCACCCAGCCGCCTCGCCAATTGCTTATCGGTCTAAGAAGTTCACGCTCGACACATCCCAGACTGTGTGATTGAGTCCACCATAACACCCTTCCCATGAATGTGCGGGATAAAATGACTCCCGGACCCACAGTGGAGTCGAAGAGTTCTGACTCGTCCGTGTCGCCGCCGACGTCGGCGAAGAACACCGGTTTCAATCAACCCGACGACTCTCGAACCAGGGCTCCCCACGCTCAACCTCCTTCCATTCCGGACTACGAACTCCTCCGGCGCATTGGCGGCGGTTCGTACGGCGAAGTGTGGCTTGCGCGAAGCGCCACCGGAGCCTCGCGCGCCCTGAAGATCGTCTGGCGTCACACCTTCGAGGACGACCGCCCGTTCCAGCGCGAGTTCGAAGGCATCCAGCGCTTCGAGCGCCTCTCACGTGAGCATCCCAGCCAGCTTGCGCTCTTCCACGTCGGTCGCGGCGAAGGCTATTTCTATTATGTCATGGAGCTGGCGGACGACGCCAGAACCCAGCGGATTGACGGAGTAGTGGAGACTTGGAGTAATGGGAAAACACTGCCGACGCAACACTCCAGCACTCCAGCACTCCAGGACCCCAGTTCTTACGCTCCCAAAACCCTCCGCAGTCTGCTCCGCCCGAACACTCAAACATCAACTCCGATAGATCGCGAGCCGGCTCTCGACTCTCAACCAACGACAGACCGCCTGCCTGCCGCGCGCGTGCTGGAAATCGGCCTCGCGCTCACCGAAGCCCTCGCGCACCTGCACGGAAACGGCCTCGTTCACCGCGACGTGAAACCGTCGAACATCATCTTTGTCGGTGGCAAGCCCAAGCTGGCGGACATCGGACTGGTGACGGATGCTAGCGACACGTGTTCGATTGTCGGCACCGAAGGTTACCTCGCGCCCGAAGGCCCCGGCACGCCGCAAGCCGACGTTTTCGCGCTCGGCAAAGTCCTCTACGAAGCCCTCACCGGTTTTGAGCGCCGCCAATTCCCGCAACTGCCGCCCGACCTCCGCGACTGGCCTGACGCCAAACTCGCCTTCGAACTCAACGAAATAATTCTCAAAGCTTGCGACTCCGAAGCCCGGCGACGTTATCAGTCGGCAGAGGAGATGCGCGCTGAACTGGCGCTGTTGCAGCGTGGCAAATCGGTCAAGGGCAAGCGGGCGCTCCAACACTGGCTGGCTGTCAGCAAAAAGGCTGGCTTGACTGTTTCCTTGCTCGCTGTGGCTGTGGCCGCCGTAGTTGTTCTCAGGCAAAGCCCGCGTGATCCGTACCACCATTCGGCAAACCCAGAAGTGAACGACCTCGTAGGTGAAGGCAACCACGTTGTTCAAGGCAGATCTGCTGAACGGGTTCGCACAGCATTGGGTTACTTTAATAGAGCCGTTGAACTCGACCCGAGTTTTGTTCCAGCTCGGTATGGCGTTTTTCGGGCCTTGGTAAGTCGAGGTGCCGCGGAGCAGGGTGCTTCGGCCGTCGATCGCGCGCACCTTCGCGCAATCGCCAAACAGTTGATGGAGATGGATTCGAATCTTGCCGAATCTCGCGCCGCTTCGTCGATGATCAAGTGGATCGATTGGCAATTCCCTGAGGCGCTCGCGGAGGCTCGTTTGGCCACCCAGAAGCGCGCAGCGTCAAAGGAAGGGGAGACGTCGGCCCACAATTATTACGGATACTTCCTGGTTCAGAGCGGCAGACCGGGTGAGGCGTTAGAGCAGTACAAGATTGCCAAGCGGCTGTCACCTTCTAATCCGATCATCGACCACCATCTTGGACACCCTTACTTTGCAACCAGACGGTTTGAGGAGGCTCTGAAGCATTATCGAGAATCTCTTGAAATGGAGGGCCGACAGGAAACTGCCCATTACTGGATTGGTCGAGTTTACCTGGAGCAGACCAGTTTCATGGCGGCGATCGACGAGTTTGAAGAAGGCGAAAAGGCAGTCGGCAGGACCAGTTCCAAAAGGGAGTTCTTTTTTGAGACGTTGCGTGAGGCGAGTCGGCAGGACCCCGTGAATGGATATTGGAGCAAGCGGCTTGAACTGGCTTTGCAGGAATCCAAACCAGACCTCTATGAAATCGCCACACTCTACGCGCGCCTTGGCGACAAACCTAAAGCATATCGCTATCTCAGAGAGGCCTGTGAAAAAAAGGCCTTCGACCAGGGCTTGATGTTCGATTTATGCTGGGACCATGAGGACAAGGAGTTCAAGGCGATTGCGAGGGGAATACGTCTTCTTCAATGATGGTACTTGGATGACAACCTCGGTCATTCCTATTTGGCCTTGTACCAAATCCATTCCGCAGTCGGTTCGGCTGGGTAAGTAGTGTTGGCCAGAATGAAACGCTTGAAGTCGCGATGGATGGCGTGGCTATCCACGAACAGAACGGTCGCGCTGCTTCGGTTCCGCATTTCTTTATAACTGTGCACAGTGGACGGGCCCTGGCTGTAATGTGAGTAATTGATCATCGGGGAATTCCCATTGTCGTTTGGCAACGCGGGAGGCTCGTGCATGAGGATGTGACGCGAAGGCGATTGGATCCAACTCTCGGGCTTGAGCGCAAAACCCATTTCAATATCAACCAACTGGTTTCGCGTTTGCGCGACCCAGGGATTCTCGTTGTATTTGTAAGACGTGCCCAGCGCTTCGAACCAGTTTGACCACTTGAAATTAACGGTGTCGATGCCGCGGTCCGACGGACACCGGAACAACTCACGCTTGGGGGCGTAGCGCCACAGCGGTCGATTCGTCGCTGCCACCGGCTGGGGGATAATCGTGTTCGGATCGCCTCCCCCAAACTGAAATGAAAAAGCTACGCCGCCCGGGCCGATTGGCGGAAATTTCGTCTGATTATCGTCACGATACATCTGAAACGCGACGCCGATCTGCCGCTGATTGCTCAAGCACTGAACAACCTTCGCGCGTTCTTTCGCTCCGCCCAGAACTGGTAGCAGTAGGCCCGCCAGGATTGCGATGATCGCGATGACCACCAGTAATTCGATCAGAGTGAAAGCTCGCTGAAATTGTGGTTTCGTATTCATAATTGTGCCTTTCGTTACTGAACTTTCAAGCTCGTTTTGGCGCACACATGGAGTGCAGCAGCAAAGCACGCCACCCGCGCAGTCGAGCAGGATTCTTAAGGAACCGAGACACGGTAAAAGCGGTTGACATAATTTGTAGCCTTGATGTCTGTAAAACCAACGATACCCGTGGCGTTTGATCTAACACCCACTTTTGTCCAATTGACCAGGTTGGTTGAGGCCTCAAACAAGTAAAGTAAGTTGGTGTCGCCCGTGACGGACAAATTGACCGCGCCGTTGGTTGCGAGCGACACACTCGACAAGCTCGGTGTGCTGACGACGCCTGGCTGCTGATGTTCCACTACGGTCAAGGACTGTTTTGGGGCCACGTTGGTAATTGTTTGAACGATTCCCGAAGGCCATTCGATGCGGACGAGGTCGATGTTCGTGGCATCACCCAGGCCAAAGTGGGCAAAGAGGGAAGCACCACCAGCGCCGTGGCCGGAGTTGATTTCGCGAATCTGCCACATCATTTTGCCACGGATGCTCGCTTGCACCCGCACCTTCGCGCCAATCGCCGAGCGGTTGGAGGCTGTCCCCACCAATTTGACCGTGAGCCAGCCGTTGCTGTTGCCGTTGTTCCGGTAGAGAAGATTCGGAGTTGGCACGTTGTTAATAAAATCGAGTACGGGGTGGGTAACAAAGAGATCGAGAAACCCATCGTTGTCATAGTCCCCCCAGGCACAATTCCAGCAGACGCCCAAGTCGTTGACAGGACTGCCGGCGTAAATCCGGGTGAACGTGCCGTCGCCATTGTTGTGGTAGAGAAAATTGGGGCCAGGAGAATCTTCACCGCTACCGCGGGTCACAAACAAATCAATGAAGCCATCGTTGTCGTAGTCCGCCCATGCGCATGAAGAGAAGGAGGCCGCGTCGCTCGCGACGCTGCCCACGATGTTGCTCGTCATCTTCGTAAACGTGCCGTCGCCGTTGTTGTGATAGAGCGAATTGGTGGCCACGTGATACTTGCCATTAACCACAAAGAGATCCAAGTAACCGTCGTTGTCGTAGTCACTCCAGGCACAGGCGACGGAATACTCGTTGTTGGTTGCAATGCTGCCGGCAACGATCCTTGTGAATGTGCCATTCCCCTGGTTATAATAAAGGAAATTGGTCTGGTTGATCCCATTATCATCTTTGACTGCCACAAAAAGATCGGGGCGGCCATCGTTGTCGTAATCGCCCCACATGGCGCCGTAGCTCTCCCGAGTGTCCTGGACGAGCCCCACAGCCGTATTCGTCATTTTGGCGAACGTGCCATCGGCGTTGTTGTGGAATAGCCAATCGGGTCCGAACCTCGCCACGAACATGTCGAGAAACCCATCGTTGTCGTAATCGGCCCAGACACAGTGCTCCGAACCGCCGGCGGCCGTGGAGACAATGGCGCCAACATTGCTCGAAGTCATTTTCGTGAAGCTGCCGTCACCATTGTTTCGGAAGAGTTCGTTTTGGGCGGCGAAGCCGTTGGCATCGGTACTAGTTACGAACAGGTCCAGATCCCCGTCGTTGTCATAATCCGCCCAGGCGCAACCACGCCAGTCTCGGGCCTCGCTTACAATGAGGCTGTTTGTAATCTTTGTGAAAGTTCCGTCCCCGGCATTATGAAAGAGGACATTCGTTCTAACGGTGTTGGACAAAATCCTGAAAGGACTTGTGAGGATCAGATCAATGAACCCATCGTTGTCGTAGTCCCCCCAGGCGCAACCGTATCCACCACCAACTCCGACCTCAGTTACAATGCTGCCGGTGGTGATTTTCGTGAAGGTGGGGTCAACCTCCAGGTGGGCAACGTGGCTGGTGGTCGAGCTGGAACTGTCGGTCGCCACCACGTCATAATCGCCTGCGTCAGCAAGTTGCACGTTCGTCCGGCTTAGACTGGCATTCGTCTGAGCCGCGAGATTTGTTGCCGTCAACCGCCATTGATAGGTGAGTGGGGGATTGGTGCTCGTGGCCAATGACATGAATTGGACGTTAGCGCCGAGGCTGACGGATTGATTCGTAGGATGCTTAGTGAAAGTTGGCTGGCTGAAACCAGTCATAAGCGTGGCCAGGAAAATCCCGGCGCAGGGGAACAGAGTCTTGGTTTTCATTTTCATTTGTCTTTCTTGGTCAGGGGAACTTGAAACGGCAGTGCTTTCCATTCTCCCACTTGCATATCATCATTCTTCACTGCTGCTTGAGCCGATAGAAACGTTGGCCTGGAGACGGTGACACAATCACCTCATAGTGCAGGTTCGTGAAATTGAACGTTGGAGGTGTTGGCACATCCGTCCAGTTCGTCGTGGTTAAATCCGAGTTCTGTTGCAACACAAAGCTGGTCGAGGGCACGAGCCAGGAAACAACAGCGTTGCAACCCAACCGCCCGATGCTCAACAACGGCGTTGAGGTGGATTGCGTGGTGTAAATCAGGCCGTAGTTTCCAAATTCGTCAGTATAAGCTGCCGCCACCAGTTTCGATCCCTCCGCCGAGGAAGCGACAGAGGACCAGTTGTTGCTCGCCGAAATTGTCTGCGTCCAAGTGGCGCCTGAATTCGACGAGGTGTAAATCGGGTCGGAGTAGGAGTAGGCGTATCTGCTTCCTGGCACTGCCACCAGCCTCGTTCCATCTGCCGAGGAAGCGACGGAAGACCAGTAGTAGTTAGTTGACGCGGTGGTCTGCACCCAATTGGCGCCTGAATCCAAAGAGGTGTAAATCTCTCCAGACTCCGCCGCCGCAACCAGTTTCATTCCATCTGCCGCGGAAGCGACGGAAGACCAGTAGTTACTCGGCGCGGTCGTCTGCCCCCAAATGGCGCCTGAATCCAAAGAGGTGTAAATCAAGCCGGCGTTTCCAAACTCGTCAGAATAAATTGCCGCCACCAATTTGGTTCCATCCGCCGAGGTGGCGACAGATGTCCAAAGTGAGGTGGGCGCGCTGGTGGCTGTCCAGGTGGCGCCCGTATCCGTGGAGGTGTAAATCGGGCCGGGAGGAGTACCAAGCCCGGAGCGCCCTCCTGATGCCGCAATGATTTTGGTCCCATCCGCCGAAGAGGCGACGGAACTCCAGTTCGTGGTGGGCGCACTGGTCTGTGTCCAAGTGGCCCCTGAATCAGTTGAGGTGTAAATCTCGCCGACTTGATAGTTAACGTAACCGACCCAGTCCTTTGAACGGTCACCAACCACCGCCACCAATTTGGTTCCATCCGCTGACGAGGCGACAGACGACCAAAGGTTACTCGGCGCGCTGGTCTGCGTCCACGTCGCGCCTGAATTCGTTGAGGTGTAAATCGGAATGGGATGGAAAATGCATCCGTAACCGCAACCTATGTTCACTCCTGCCGCCACCAGTTTGTTGCCATCCGCCGAACAGGCGACGGCTTTCCAAGCATGCGAAGGCGCGCTGGTGGGTGTCCAAGCTTCGCCGGAGGCAAGATTCACGACGGTGAAGAGGCCGCCTAAACCGGCTACCACGAACACCGGGCATTTCGGCCTCTTGAATGGTGGTATTTTCATCTTACCGTTCCTTGTTGTTTCGGGTTACCCCGCACTTGAACTTTGGTTCGTGGCGCTTTCATAGCTTGCTGGCGCTTAAACGACGCGGTTGGGAAATCCTTACAAGGAAAGTGATCAAAGATCAGAGATCGGTGGTCGGAGATCAGAGGGCAGAGGTCGGTCGTTGTTGGCAACTGAATCCGGGCTTGGGGGAATAACCGGGGCGCGGGTCGCGTGGGAGGTGGATGCCTGCGTTCCCATTCAAATTGCCGAATTTCTTTTGTAAGAATCCTCGCTGGACGACGATTAAGCGGTAGGATGATGACGATGGCCAGCCAAGAACATTCTTCCATTCAAACGCGACCGAGTTTGCTGAACCGGCTCAAGACGGGCGAGGACGCGGAGAGTTGGCGGGAATGGACCAGCAACGAAGCCATTGACGCGTGAGAATGTTCCTGCGAGTGTCGAACCATGCCAGAAGTAGCTACTGCACCACATATCCGGCTCGACACTGAAGGTCGCGCCTGGGTGGATGACACCAATGTCAAGGTCATCGAAATCGTGCTGGATCATCTGGCTTATGGCTGGAGTCCCGAAGAGATGCATTACCAGCATCCGCATCTTTCGCTCGCGCAGATCCACGCCGCCTTGGGCCACTATTTTGATCATCAGGCGGAGTTCGATCGGGAGATTGAGAGAAGTCTGCGAGGTGTGGAAACGGCAACGGCGCAAGCCAAGGAGTCACCAGCAAGGCAGCGTCTGCGCCGGCTTGGCAGGCTGGCGTGAGCGTCGCGCTCTACATGGATGTGCATGTGCCGGCTCCGATCACAAGGGCGTTGAAGGACCGCGGTTTTGATGCGCTCACGGCTCAGGAGGACGGCACCAGAAAACTTCCCGACGATCAGTTGCTCGACCGCGCGCGTACCCTCGGCCGCGTGCTGTTTAGCCGGGACGAGGACCTGCTGCGCGAAGCACAGGCGCGCCAGACCAGCGGGCGATCCTTCGCCGGAGTGATCTACGCTCATCAGTTGCGCGTGACCATCGGCCGGTGCATCGCGGACTTGGAAATGATCGCGAAGGTATGTGAGCCGGAGGACTTCCGTGATCGAGTTGAGTATCTTCCGCTCCGGTGACACGGCATTTCTTTTGTAAGAATCCTCGCTGGACGACGTTTAAGCAGTAGGATGATGACGATGGCCAGCGACGAACATTCTTCCATTCAAACGCGACCGAGCTTGCTGAACCGGCTCAAGACGGGCGAGGACGCGGAGAGTTGGCAGGAGTTTTATCGCGTCTATGGCAAGCTCGTGCGGGACTTCGCTATTCAAGCCGGACTGACGGACACGGAGGCGGACGAGGTCGTGCAGGAAACCGCCATCGCAATGGCGCGGAATCTGCCGGAGTTCCGGTACGATCCCAAGGTGTGCCGGTTCAAGACGTGGTTGCTCAATCAGACTTCGTGGCGGATCAAGGACCAGTTCAAGAAACGGAGACAGGTTGGAGTTCAAGCTTCAGCTTGTCCCCAACCGGCGGTTTTCCAGGGCACGCTAAAGCGTGAACTCCAACGCGATGACACGGCGCGCACGGCAACGATCGAGCGCGTTGCTGATCCGGCGGCGATCAATCTGGACGCACTGTTCGAAACCGAGTGGCGCAAGAATTTGCTGGCGACGGCGCTGGAGCGGCTGAAAGCAAAGTTCAGTCTGAAGCAAATTCAGATGTTCGATCTGAACGTGCTCAAGGAATGGCCGGCCGCGGACGTGGCCAAGTCGCTGGGGGTCAGCCTGGCCAATGTGTATGTGACGAAGCATCGTATCGCGACGGCGTTGAAGAAGGAGATGGCGCGGTTGGAGCGGGAGATTGAGAAAGGCGTGAAACGTGAGGCGTGAGGCGTGAAATGTGAAGCGTGAGGCGTGAAGCGTGGAAGTTTCCACTGCGTGCGCGACGACTTCACGCAGGATGCTTCAAGTCTGTCCGAAGATGGTAGCCACCGACGTAGAACTCGACGGTTTGTTGCCGGACATCGTGCTCGTGTCGCTGCGGAGCGCGGACAGCTTTGTCCGCAAGTTCGCGAAACCGTGAACGAAACACGCGGACAAGGCTGTCCGCGCTCCGGCAACGTGGATAGGTGGATTTGTCAGGGGGATTGGTCGAAATTGTCCGCCTCGTTACCTCGTCGGCTACGACGCTGCCGGTCCTGCGCACATTCTTTCAAGCCGGTTCATTTGTGGCTTGTTCACTGTTCCCTTGATCGAATATTCTCCGCTCATGTCCGCCTCCGATTCAATGTCACGCCGCGAGTTCCTTGCTGCCTCCTCGGCGGCGTTGCTCACTGGCGCGCTCACTCCGGCGAATGCGACGGCGGCCGAGTCTGGTGCCGCGACGAAACTCGCGATTAACGGCGGCGAGAAGGCGGTCAAACAATCGCCGAAACTGCCCATCCGCTGGGGCGAGCCGGAACGCGAGCGACTGAACGCCATGCTCGGTCAGGACTCGCTCTTTTATTGGAAAGGCCCGCAGACAACGCTGTTGATCGAGCGGTTCAAGAAAGTATGTCCGGTGAAATACGTCATGCCGTGCTCGTCTGGCACGGCGGCGTTGCACATCGCTGTCGCCGCGACGGGCATCGGGCCGGGCGATGAAGTCATCACGTCGCCGATCACGGACATCGGCACGGTCATCGGCGTAATCTATCAGCAAGGCGTGCCGGTGTTCGCCGACCTTGGTGGCAGCACTTACAATCTCGACCCAGCCGATGTTGAGCGCCGCATCACGCCCAAGACCAAGGCCATCATCGCCGTGCATCTGTGTGGCAATCCGTGCGACATGCAGGCATTGAAGGCCATCGCGGACAAGCATGGGCTGCTGTTGATCGAGGACGCGGCGCAAGCCTGGGGCGCGAAGTATCGCGGGCAACCCATCGGCACCATCGGCCATTTCGCTTGCTTCTCGTTGCAAAACTCGAAGCACATCACCTGCGGCGACGGCGGTCTTGTCGGCTCAAATGACGAACGATTCGGCCCCCTGTTGCAAAAGTTCGGTGACAAGGGATTTGATCGTCTCAAAGGCGGCTTGTTCGAATCGTTCGCCACGAATTATCGGATGAGCGAACCGCAGGCGGCGGTGGCGGCGGCCCAACTGGAACGACTCGAAGGCATCATCAGCAAACGCGCCCGTCTGGGGAATCTGCTTACGGAAAAAATCGCCCGTCTGCCCGGCTTGTTGCCGCATCAGGTGCATCCCGAAGACCGCTGTGGATACTGGTTCTACTTTTTCCGCATTAAGCCGGGCGCGTTTCGCTGCGACCGTGCGGAGTTTGTGAAGGCACTGGCAGCGGAGGGCGCGGAAGCTTCTGCTGGCTACATCCCGGTGCCGTTACATCGCAACCCGGTGTTTTTGAAGCACGCCTTCTTCGATGGGCGATGGCCCATTCGCGAATTCGGGCTGACGACGATGGATTACTCGAAACATCAGACGCGCGAAGCCGAGGCAATCTTGCAAACTGGCATCCGGATCACGATCCATGAGGCGATGACGGAGGACCACATCGTGAGTGTGGCCGAAGCGATTCGAAAAGTGGCGCGGCATTATGCAGCGTAAGAGCTCGCCTGAAAAATGTGGCTGCCAAGGTAATGGCATGTTGCCCAAACCACGGAGCGCGGAGCGCCGAGTCCGCGTGTTCCCAATCCGCCAGCAATTCAAAACCTTTTCGGCAGGCGATCTTCGCGCGGACAAGGCTGTCCGCGCTCCTTTTTCATTCGGGCAACACGCTCTTTCGGATCTGCACTCCACCTCGTTACCTCAGAGGATACGGCGACACGCATGAACTCTTTCAACCCGCTGGACTTGCCTGAGCAAATCGAAACCGAGGAGCAGCTCGATGAGCTTCTCACCCGTCCAAGCGCTACGCTGCTGGATTTTATCAAGACGGTCTCCAGTCCGCTGGTCGTTCTCGGCGCCGGCGGCAAAATGGGACCAACCCTCGCAGTGCTGGCAAAGCGGGCCGCCACCGCCGCAAACCATCCGCTGGACGTCATCGCCGTGAGCCGGTTCAGCGACACTCGCGCGCGGCAGTGGCTCGAAAGTCAGGGCGTCAGAACACTGAGCTGCGATCTGCTGGCCGAGCGTGCAGTCAAGCAACTGCCGGAAGCGGAGAACTTGATTTACATGGTCGGGTTGAAATTTGGAACGGGACAGAATCCCGCGGCAACCTGGGCGATGAACACCATCGTACCGGCGCGGGTGATGGAGCGTTACCCGCGCGCACGCCTCGTGGCGTTATCGACGGGAAATGTTTATCCGCTCACCGAGGTCAGCCGCGGTGGCTCGGTGGAAACGGACCCGCTGACGCCGCTGGGCGAATATGCGAACGCGACTGTCGGACGGGAACGCATCTTCGAATTCTATTCGTGCGCTCAAGACACGCCGGTTGCGCTGCTTCGGCTTTTCTATGCAGTTGAATTGCGTTACGGCGTGCTGGTTGACATTGGCCGAAAGGTTTCCACCGGTCAGCCTATCGAGCTAGCCAACGGCTATTTTAATTGCATCTGGCAGCGTGACGCAAACGACCTGGTCCTCCGCGCGTTGTCGCTGACCTCCTCCCCGCCGAGCGTATGGAACTTATGCCGACCTGAAATTTTCTCCGTGCGCGCGGTTGCCGCGCGGTTTGGCGAATTGTTTGGGCGACCGCCGCAGCTTGTCGGCAAGGAAGCGCCGACGTCCTTGATTGGAAATCCTACCCGGCTCTGCGCGCAACTGGGCCGACCTTCTGTGCAACTTGAGACGATGCTGCGCTGGATTGCGCATTGGTTAAAGCAAGGCGGACGCAATCTCGGCAGACCCACTCATTTCGAGGTTCGCGATGGAAACTATTGACCAGGTGCGGGCGAAGCTCGGCGAAGGACCGGTCATCCCGGCCTGCCCGCTGGCGCTGAACGCGAGGCGCAAGCTGGACGAACGCCGTGAACGCGCGCTGTTCCGTTACTATCTTGCCGCTGGTGTGGGTGGACTTGCAGTCGGTGTGCATACGACACAATTTGCCATTCGCGATCCGAAGGTGGGACTGTTTCGCCCCGTGCTCCAATTGGCCGCGGCGGAGCTCCGAGGCAGTCGAAGTCAGCCGGCTCGCAAGAGCAAATCCGAAATCCGAAATTCGAAATCCGAAAAAGGACAAGGCTTGGAGAATTCGGCTGCCACGAAAATTGGAGTCGCCGGGATCTGCGGACGGACGAAACAGGCGGTTGCTGAGGCCGAGTTGATTCGCGAACTCGGTTTTCATGCGGGGTTGCTGAGTCTCGGTGCGCTTAAGTCCGCCAGTGAGGATGAATTGCTTGCGCATTGTCGCGCGGTGGCTGAAATCATTCCGCTGTTTGGATTTTATTTGCAGCCTGCGGTTGGCGGTCGAGTCCTGCCTTATTCATTCTGGCGGCGCTTTGCGGAGATTGGGAATGTGGTCGCCATCAAGATAGCGCCGTTCAATCGCTATCAGACGCTCGATGTCGTGCGGGCCGTCGCCGAGAGCGGGCGGGACGACATCGCGCTCTACACCGGGAATGACGACAGCATCGTGATGGACTTGTTGACGCCGTTTCGTTTTCAAGTTGGCGGCAAGACAGTCGAGCGGCGCATTGTCGGCGGATTGTTGGGTCATTGGGCCGTGTGGACAAAGAAGGCTGTTGAACTTCACGCTGAGTGTCGTCGCGCGGCTCAAACGGGCGAGGCGATTCCCGTCGAGTTACTGCGTCGCGGCGTTGAGGTCACCGACGCAAACGCCGCATTCTTTGACGCGGCGAACAATTACGCCGGTTGCATTCCGGGAATTCACGCGGTGCTGTGCCGGCAGGCTTTGCTCGAAGGCGTTTGGTGTCTTGATCCAATGGAGACGCTCAGCTCCGGACAGCGCGAGGAGATCGACCGGGTTTACCGCGCCTATCCGCACTTGAACGATGACGCGTTTGTCGCCCAACACCGGGAGGAATGGTTGCGTGATTAGCGTGCGGCCAGCCGAAGTGCTTCGATGTCTCCGACTGTTGGGCGTTGGCGGAGCGTTGTTGATCAGCCTGACACTGCTTCACGCGCAGAAGGCAAGCTCCCTGGTCACGAACCTGGCCAAGGTCCGGGTGGCGCAGGGTGGGCGGACGTTCGTCACCGAGCGTGGCCAGCCCTTCGTTCCCTTTGGCGTGAATTACTACCGGCCGGGCACGGGCTGGGCGCCGCAGGTTTGGAGGAAGTTCGACGCGGAAGCAACGCGGCGCGACTTCGCGCGCATGAAGGAACTCGGCGTGAATTGTGTGCGGGTGTTCCTCAGCTACGGATCGTTTTACATGGAGCCGGACAAATTGAAGCCGGAGGGCCTGGCGAAGTTCGACCAATTTCTTGCGCTGGCCGAGTCCGAGGGGATTTACGTGCATCCGACCGGCCCGGATCATTGGGAGGAGGTGCCGGGATGGGCGCGAGGCGATCGCATTGCGGACGAAAAGGTCCTCAGCGCGCTGGAATCGTTCTGGAAACTTTTTGCCGCGCGCTACCGTGGACGGCACGTGATTTTTGCCTATGACCTGCGCAACGAGCCGGAAGTGGCCTGGGACAACGCGGTGATGAAGGAGAAATGGAATCGCTGGTTGGAGCAGAGATACGGGTCGGCGGACAAACTTGCGGAGGCGTGGAACGCGACCAACCGAGCGATTCAACTCGGCAGCGTGCCGGCGCCTGAGCCGAAGGACGCGTCGGGCAGCCGGGAGTTGCTGGATTATCAATTGTTTCGCGAGGAGGTCGCCGACGCATGGACACGCCGACAGGTTGCCGCCGTCAAGTCCGTCGATCCGCAGGCGCTGGTCACGGTGGGTTTGATTCAATGGTCGGTGCCCTCACTGTTGCCCGGCGTGCAACATTATTCCGGTTTTCGTCCGGAGCGACAGGCCCGGCTGCTGGATTTTCTTGAGATCCATTTCTATCCGCTGGAACACGGCGCGTTGGAATATCGCAGCGACGAAGAGGAGGTGCGCAACCTGGCTTATCTGGAAAGTGTGGTGCGGGAGGTGGCGCGTCCGGGCAAACCGGTGGTCGTCGCCGAATTCGGCTGGTATGGCGGTGGCAAACCGACTTTCGATGGCGGAACGCATCCGGCGGCCAGTGAGGAGCAACAAGCGCGGTGGTGCCAGCGCGTGGTCGAGATCACGGCAGGCTTGGCCACCGGCTGGTTGAATTGGGGATTCTACGATCAACCGGAAGCGACGGACACCAGCCAGCTCACCGGCCTGTTGACGTGCGACGGCAAACTCAAAGCCTGGGGAAAAAAATTCAAGGAACTGGCCGACCAATTTCAGGCCCGACCACCGGCCCCTCGGAAACTGAATCCTCGGCCGGCGCTGGATTGGTCCCTTTGCCTGACGAGTGCCGCGGCCCAGAACAAATTCCGCGAGGAATATGGTCGGGCATTTCAAAACGATGAGGTAATCGCGCACCCGAAGCGCTGAGCGGATGGTTCATTCGTTAACTCACCTGCCGTTCCATCCGCGGGTTTGATCAGGCCAAAGCAAACTTCCGGAGCAGACGCGGAATCGCTGCTGCTTCGGAAGTCACCGGCGAGGGTCCCCCAACTATTCCACCATCTCCCTGGCGAAAAAAATGTCCGGCGGCAAACGCAGATTGGGGCCGTTGCCGGTGGCGTGAGACGAAAGTTGCAGCCTGAAGGAATTGATGGCGCGAAGAACGTCTCCGGGAAGGTTGGCCAGCCAATAAATCTGCGACCGAACCTGCCTGAGCACCGTTTTGAAACAGGTGATGAATTGATAGGCGGCGTACACGGTCAGTGCCGCCACCAGCGTACCGCCAAACCAGAAACCGGCCTCGCGAATCTCCACCGAGTAAGGACAGCCGATCACGACCAGGAAAGTCCCGCCCACCAGCACCAATCCGGACAACTGCGTAAACCCGCTTGCTACTTTTGATTTTATGCTTTGCAGCACCATGGTGCATTGCAAAGCATGATTGTTGCCAGACTTCCGGAAGCTGGTTTAAACGATCATCGCCCGAGTCGGACGCAGCAGGGATGGTCAGGACGGCTGTGACGGATGCCGGAGCCGTGGTAAGGAAATCAACCGTTTGAGGCGCATTACGGCCCGCGCCTCAATAGCCCAGTTCCGCCTTCCTTTTTTCCGCGGTGGGCAGGGGGTCTTTTTTGGCAACGATGGCGCTCTGTCCCGATTCTTTTAACCGTACGCTTTCTGTCCTGTTCCATTCCACGTTGTCCTGAAATTCAGCAGGGAGGTCGGCTTCGGCATAGATGGCTTCCACCGGACACTCCGCCACACAGGCCGTGCAATCGATACATTCATCGGGGTGAATCACCAGTTGGTTTTCGATTTCGTAGAAGCAGGCCACAGGACAGACCTCCACACAGTCGGTGAATTTGCAATCGACACATTTACTGGTAACGATGTGAGCCATAATTGACCTTTTGTTTGATGCGCTGTATCGGCCGCCAGCATCAGTCCGCCGGCTGGAATTTGCAACAGGAATTGACGCCGTTCTCAAACGACCTCGTCAAAGTTCGCGTCCCGCAACCACCGGCCGGCGCCTCTTTGCGAAAAGTTCTTAAGGCGTTTGTCGGGGCGGAGTCGTCTTCCGGCCAATCACCCAGGGTCGCGTTCGCCCGGCCTCGCCCGGCTTCCATTGCCCAAGAGGCGACCGCTGTTTGAGCAGAAACCACACGCTCCCTTGCGCCGGCCGGACTTACATTCTTCATCAACTCAAATACCGCTCCACCGTCCGGGCCGACAGCGAGTGCAAATCAATGAAGGTCAGGAAGTCGATGGTCTTGAATTCGCGGTCGATGGCGGGCGGACCACAAATTTTTGCGCCGAAGGAAAGATACGCGGCCAGCAATTTCGGCACTTTGGACGGTTGCGTCGCCAATCGATCCAGCGGACAGGCCAGTGCCGGCAGCGGAACGGTCCGCCACTCCAGTTTTACCAGGTGTTTCCGCTGTAACTCGGCATACATCGAAGCGCCTTCGAGCGGGTCCTGCGAGGTGAGCGAACTGCAACCAATCAGGTAGCGCGCCGCCCGCTCCCGCGCGTAGGCCGCGACTCCTTTCCAAAGCAAATTCAGCACGGCGAGGTTGCGATGATCCTTGTGCACGCAAGCGCGGCCCAGCTCCAACAACTGTCCGCGCAACGGTTCATACGGTGCAAAATCAAATTCCTGCTCGCTGTAATACCCGCGCTTCGCCGCCGCCGTGGCACCGGTTTGCAGCCGATAAGTGCCGACCACCTGATGGGTCTGCATCTCCTCGACCACGAGGTGATCGCAAACTTCGTCGAACGGATCGGCGTCCAAACCGGTCGAGAACGAATGCGCCAAACCTTCGTTCAACTCCAGATTGAACACCGTGAAGCGGAGTGTTTGAGCAGCGCGAACATCCTCCGGACCCGTCGCAAGACGGGACTCATAGGCGGGCCGTTTATCGCCACTGGGCAGGGAGCGAATTCCCTTCCACCAACGTGAGACCAGTGAATTGCTGCGGGTTGCCATTGATTGTAATTATTCTAAACCTTCGGTTGAACAAGTCGATAGTTATCGTCTGAACAAGCCAGGCAGAAACGTTGTCAGCGGCGGAACGTAAGTGATCAACAGAACGCCGATGAACAAAACGGCCAACATCGGCAACACCGCACGTGTCACCTCGACCATCGGCTTGTTGAAACGGTACGAGGAGAGCAATAAATTCAATCCGACCGGCGGCGCCAGGAAACCCAGTTCCATGTTCGCCAGAAAAATAATACCGAGATGCACGGGGTCGATGCCAAACGCGACGCCCACCGGCACGAGCAGCGGCACGACGACCACGATGGCGGCGTAGATTTCAACCAGCCCGCCCACGAACAGCAGCACCACGTTCAGACCGAGCAGGAAAAGCCATTTCGACGTGATCGTGGTCGTGGACCACTCGACCATTTTGTCGGGAATTTGCGCATCCACGAGGTAGTGAGTGAACCCCAGCGCGACACCCAGAATCAGCAACACGCCGCCCACGAGCAATCCACACTCAGTAATCACTCGCGGAAGGTCTTTGACCGGACGCAGGTCGCGATGAATCAACGTGGCGACCAGCAGCGCGTAAGTTGCCGTCACAGCGGCGGCTTCCACCGTCGTCGGCACCGTGAAAAGCGAAACGATGGCCACCACCGGAATCAGCATCTCCCATTTGGCGTCCCATAACGCGGCGCCCGCCTCGGCCCAATTGAACGTCGTCCGCGCAGAACGCTCCTTCGGTCCCTTGCGAACGCCCCACCATGCCGTCAATATCACCAGCAAGATTCCCGGGCCGATGCCGCCGAGGAACATTTCCTTGATCGTGAGGTTCGCGTGCGCGCTGTGATTGGCGACGATCGCGTAAAGAATCAGTGGCAGGCACGGCGGAAACAACATCCCCAGCGAGCCGGCTCCCGTCAACAAACCCAATGCCGAACGCTCGGAGTATTTTGCGGCGAGGAGCACCGGCATGAGTACTCCGCCCAACGCGAGGATTGTCACTCCCGATGCGCCGGTGAACGAAGTGAAAAACGCGCACACCAACGCGGTCACGATCGCCGGGCCGCCGCGAAATTGTCCGACCATCGCCTGAAAGACCCGCACCAATCTTTTCGAAGCGCCACTCTCGGCGAGAAAATATCCGGCCAAGGTGAAGATGGGGATGCTGGGCAGCATGTCATTTGTCGTGAGGCTGTAATGTTTCAGGGGAACCGATTCTATGGGCAGGTCATGTCCCCAGAACAAAATCAGCGCCGCGCCGCCCAACGCGGTGAACACTGGCGCGCCCAGCAGCGTCGCAAAAACCAAAGCAACCAGCGCCGGAATCATCAGCCTTTCCGGTGTCACGGGAAACCAGATCGCTGCTGCCGCCACCGCCGCTGCCAGCATCAGCGCGAAGCCGCGCCCACTCCATTTATCCGAGGCATGCCACAGCAGGCGCAGAGCGATCAATCCGAAACCGAGCGGGAGAATCAGTTGGATGACCCAGACCGGAATTCCGTAAACGAGGATTTTCCCCAGCGGCTTCAGGTCCAGGACGTACTGCAGACTGGCCTTGCAGAGGAACGAACAGATCACCGCGGCAAAGGCGCTGCTGAAGATTCGCGCCGCCGTTTTGACGCGGCCTTCGAGCAGCGTTTGCGCCGGAGACAGCGCCAGCAATCGGCCGTCTCGCGCGGCAATGGCTCCGCCAAGCATTCCCACGATCAACGTGAGGTGTTGAACGATTGCGCTCGAACCGGAGATGCCGGTTGTGAAAACCGAGCGCAGAAGGATTTCGATCACGGGCAGCAACATCATCGCCGTGAGCGCCACGACGAGCAAGGAGTTTTCGCCGTGATAGAAGAGCCGTCGCCAACGCGGCCAGGTCGGGTCAGGTCCACGCAACAGCCCATGACCGCCGACCGCCTCGTCGTTCATTTCGGCTTTCCTCCGCCGGCAGCGCGATACTCCTTCAACAACCTTTGCGCTTCATCGAACATGTCCGCGGGCACGATCTTGCCGCGGATTTCGTTCTGCACTTTCTCGACGACCGTGCGCCATTCCTCTTCCACCTCCGGCGTCACGGTTTGAACAATCAACCCGCGCTTGGCCATCGCCGCCACGGAAGATTCGCTCTCCGCACGGCCATCGGCCTTGACCTGCTTGCCGATGTCGAGGGCGATCTTGAGCATCGCTTCACGAGCGTCGGCCGGCACCTGGTCCCAGGATTTTTTTCGCACGACCAGTGCGCCGACCAGCGGCGCCCAGTTCAACTCCAGCATGTGTCTGGTCTGGCCGTCCAGATGGCCCGACAGCGCAAAAAAGGGCGGCATCGCGAGCGCGTCAATGGTGCCAGACAACAACCCTTGGGCGATGCCGGCCGTTTCCAACGACACTGGATGGAAGCCCGTGGACTTCCAAAGATCGTATTCGTGCGCATTGCCGGCCCAGGAAAAAATCTTGTGCTTGCGGAGATCATCCGGGTGCAGGACCAGCCGCTTGGTGAAGAAACGCACCCAGCCGGAGTCGGTCCAGAACAATACGATGTAGCCTTTGTCCGAAAGACGCTTTTCCAGCAGCGGACGCAGCTTCTCGCCCACGTAATCCACTTCATCCAGATTGCGGAACGACATGGGCATGCTCTGCAACGCGCTGACGGCCGGCTCGATTTCTGAAAGTCCGACCGCGGTGAGCAAACCCGCATCGAGATTGCCCGTCTGCATCAAGCCAACCATATCGGCCTCACCGCCCTGGGTGCCGCCGGGAAAAATCGTCAACTTCACGACGCCCCCGGAGGCCTCCTTCCACTTTTCACCCATCGCCTGGAGGCTTTTGTGATACGACGTGCCGTTAGGCGCGAGGGTGCCCAAACGAAGGTTCACGACCTTGTCAGCGGCCCCAAGGTTTGTGCCGGCGACACCTAGGCTGAAGGCCAGCCAACAGCTTAACCAAACTCGATGATTCATAAAGTGCATAAGACTATTTACCTTCCTTCCTGTCCGTTGGATCTGTCACTAAAAAAAGTTGATCGACGCGTCCCAATAACCACTTTGCCCGCCGTTGCATGACCAGGTTCACCAATCGCCATTCCGGTCGTGCGTCGGGGTTGATCGTCAGCGCGCGATGGAGCAGGTCTTTAAACTCCACGATGTTTTGCTTTTGCACAGACACCGATTCCGCCAGCGAAACAAACGGCCCGGCCAGTTGAGCGCCGGACAATTCCACCGCCCGCTCGAAATGTTTACGCGCCTGGTCTTCCGGTTTGCCTTCCAGGCCCTGGCGACTCATCTCGTAGGTGATCAGGAAGGAATGAATCGAGCCGTAGTCGAAACCTTCATTCAGTTCAAGCGCCCGGTCGATTAACGCCTCGACGATTGGCAAATCGGCGATGAGTTCAGGATTGTCTTTGGAAAGAGAAATTGCCGCCGCCCACGAAACCGCCGTCCAGTAAAGCAATGGGACATCAGCGCGTCTGGCTTCTTTTACCGCCTCCACAGGATTTGCGCGCAAGGCTTTCTCGAAACCGTGATGGTTCACTTCCAGTCCGCGCAAACCGTAATTGCGAGCGCGCAAATAAAGTTTCCGGGCACGGGTCCGCATTTCGGAGGCCGCCGCCAGGTCTTTGTCCTCCGTCTCGTCGGCCTCCTGCTGGACAAACGCATAAGCATACTGTGTGAAGCCGCTGGAGGTCGCGAACAGCAATCCTTTGTGTTGCGGACTCTGAGCCAGCAAACTCTCCATCAATTTCAAACTGAATGGCACAGCGGCTTTGACCAGTTGCGGATCGTCGTCGGAACTGAAGGTTGTGCCGCCGCCGGCCAGCGCATTGCCCGCCGCATTGACGGCCATGCGCTTGATGGAACAACCAGTGCTTAATCCACCCAGCAGGAGGACGGCGACGCAGAACCGCGACCCGATCAGCCACGGAATTCTTTGCCGAACAAGCGTTGGTTGTCTCATAGATTGTTTGTCACCGTCGCCAACCTGGAAGTCGCAAAGGATTTCGTCTGATTCAAGCGGCTAGTAGGCGCTCTTCATCGCGTGCGCCGCGTCGGCCAAAACGCGGAGAAGTCTTAAGCATCGTCCTGAATTTCCGGCGGCGTTCATAAGTTTCCTCCGCGGAATATATTTGTTTTGCCAGTCGCAGGAAGCCTTTTTGTAGTTCATCAACGGTCATGTTCTTTGGGGTAATATTGATGTCAAACAACGTGCAAAGTTCCCACGCTTGGTCGCGGATGATCCGGCCTTCGCGCTTGAGCCGCGCGTAAAGCGGCGTACCTGGAAACGCCGTCAGGAAAGTGATCTGCACTTCGTAAAGGCCGGAATCACGCACGAAGTTCAGCACATCTTCAAAAACGTCCGGTGTATCGCCGTCGAGGCCGAGGATGAAACAGCCGTTCACGGTGATGCCGTAGGATTGAATCTTTTCGATGGCTTCCCTGTAGCGATCCTGCTGGCGAACTTTCCAGTTTGATTTCAACTCGACGCCGTTGAGGCTGGCGCTGCGTGGACTTTCCAGGCCGATGAGAACTTGCTGGCATCCGGAGTCGCGCATGAGACCGAGCAATTCGTCGTTCTTCGCCACATTGATGTCGGCCTCGGTGAACCAGTGGAGTTTTTCTTTCGCCAGCGCGCGCAGCAGTTGTTTGTAGTGAGCAGGGTTCACGAAACTGTTGTCGTCGGCGAACTCGATAAACGGGCGCGACCAGATTTTTTTGATCTCGTGAATTTCGGCGATGACTTTTTCGACTGGTTTCAGCTTGTAACGCGGCGTCAGGAGAATCGAACTGGCGCAGAACTCGCATTTGTGCGGACAGCCGCGGCTCGTCTGGACCGTGATCCGATTGTATTTGTCCGGGTCGAGCAAATCGAATCGCGGCATCGGCGCGTCGCGCAGATCAAAACCACCGGGCGGCGATTGGACGTAAAATGGTTTCAATCCGCCGCGCTCGAAATCCGACAACACTAGCGGCCACAGTGGTTCGCCTTCCCCGACCACGACACTCGTGCAATGTTCCTTCACTTCGTCCGGCAGTGAGCTGACAGGAATACCACCCATCACCACCGGAATTCTTTTGCGCTCAAACAAATCCGCCACCATATACGCTTCTTTTAATTGCGCAGTGAAAGTGCTGATCGCCACCAGATCAAAATCGTTAGGTAAGTCGTTTTGTTGGTGCAGGTCTGCGATTTCGTGGTACTCGACCTCGAACTTTTCCGGCGTCAAACCCGCCAGCGTGAGCAGACCAAGACTCGGCATCGAGGCGATGATCTTGTTGCGCTCAACGAAGCCGGGCAACGTCAGTCCCAGTTGAGTGAGTTCTTGGTTGTGTGCGCGCACACCGCTCAAGGCAATGAATCCAATTTTCATAACTTGATGACCTCCCACAGGGTTAGAGTTGCGCCGACCATCAAGCTGCCGACCGGAATTACGAACAGCGGGCGAAATTTTGCGTTGTGCGCCATGACCACGCAGCAAACTGGCATCGAGAGTGCGCCGATGAGGAATCCCCACGAAGCGACCACGACCGGAAATGTGGCCGGAGAAAATTCCCGGGCGACGAAATAAAACATCAGGTTCATCAGCGCCAGCCCGAAAAATGAGATGTGCGCCAGCCGATAAAGTCGTCGCTTGAGACTGGCATAGCCGCCGAGCCAATCCTCGCGATGGAATTTCAAGCCGAGATAACTGCCGGAGCCAAACCCGAACAAGATCCACAACCAAGCGACGAGCAGATTGAGTTGAAGCTTCATGACGCCTTGTTAACTCAACTTGCCGCGACGGTGTTAATTGATAAAATGGAGCGCGCCATCGGTTAAAACAATGAGCGCAATCCGTCAACAAGGAAGGATTGTTTACGCGTTCAGGGTCGTTACGAAGCGGGTGACCGCTAACAACCTGAGCAAATCCTTTTCAGAATAAGAGTTTGACACGTGCCCGACTCAAACCTAGTTTTTAATTAAATTTATGGCTGAGAACATACCCAATTTACCGATCGGGGCAGTACCGCCGAAGAAGGAAACCGGCAAGGTGCAACCCAAGAAAGAAACGGTGCGCATTAATTTGCCGCCCAAACCTTCCGCCGCGCCGACCATCAAATTGCCGACGCTGCCACCGGGCGGTCCGCCGGCACCCACGGCTGCCGCGCCGACCGCGGCACCATTGTCCAGGACGGCGGCCGCTCCAGCGGCTGCGCCACGGGCTGCCGCTCCAGCAGCCGCCCAAAGGCCCGCGCCGGCCCAGCGGCCCGCTGCCATGGCTGCGGCGCCAACCGTCAGTTTCGTGGATAATATTCTTGCCATCGCTGCCATGGTGGTCAGCTTGGCAGTGGCAGGAAGTTTATTTTACCTGTTGTCACTTTAATGTCGTAATTCCAGATTCAACCCGCTTTCATTTGGCGGAGCGTTTTTCCGCCGTCGCAACTTCATTATGGCCAATCCCAACCTAGTTACTTTGACAAAAGAGAACTTCGCTCAAGAAGTCCTTCAATCCTACACGCCGGTGCTCGTCGATTTTTGGGCCGAATGGTGCGGCCCCTGCAAGATGGTGGCCCCGATCCTTGATGAACTCGCCGACGAATATCAGGGCCGTGTCAAAATCGGCAAGGTCAACATCGACGAGCATCAATCGCTCGCCACGGAATACGGCATTCGCGCCATTCCCACCCTCCTGCTTTTTCAGGGAGGTCAGGTGGCTGAACAAATCGTCGGCCTGCGCAGCAAACGCGATCTCAAAGCCAGTTTCGACAAGGTCGCGGTTTGATGGCGCGTGGACGCGGGCGTTATGCCGCTCATCATCACGCCCGGCCAGCTTACCCAACGCGCGGAGTTATATCATCAGCTCGGCCAGTTGACGGCGGTCGGTGTCACTTTGCCACAGGCGTTGGAACATCTGCGTCGCAACCCGCCCGCCCGTTCGTTGCGCGAACCGCTGCAACGGCTTATCAATCAACTGGCGCAAGGCCACACGTTCACCGAGGCCTTGAGCCGTTCCGGAAAGTGGATGTCCTCCTTCGACCTCGCCCTGCTGCAGGCCGGTGAACACAGCGGCCGCCTCGATGCGGTCTTCAAGTTACTCGCCAACTTTTACAATGATCGCGCCCGCCTGACGCGGCAGGTCATCGCCGACCTGGCTTATCCGGCGTTTCTGCTGCACGCGGCAATTTTCATTTTTCCTTTCGTCCAATTTTTCGTTTCGGGCGATTGGCTGAGTTACCTGCGGCAAACCTTGGGGGTGCTGTTGCCAATTTATGGCGCAGCCTTTTTTCTAGTTTTCGCTTCGCAAGGGCGGCGCGGCGAGACGTGGCGCGCCGGAATGGAAACTGTTTGCAATCGGATTCCGATTCTGGGCAAGGCGCGACGCGAATTGGCCCTGGCCCGGTTGGCCGCGGCGCTGGAGGCGCTCATCAGCGCGGGGGTGACGATCATCGAAGCGTGGGAACTTGCGGCGGCGGCCAGCGGTTCACCCGCGTTGCGACGCGCGGTGCTGGGCTGGAAACCGCGCGTGCTGGCTGGCCAAACGCCCGCGGAGGAAGTCAGCGCCAGCCCGCAATTTCCCGAACTGTTCGCCAACCACTATCACACCGGCGAAATCAGCGGGCAACTCGACGAAACTTTGCGCCGCTTGCAGACCTATTATCAGGAGGAAGGCACCCGCAAACTGCACGCGCTGGCGCAATGGAGTCCCCGGATCGTTTATCTGGCCGTGGCGCTGATGATTGCGTATCGCGTCATCAAGTTTTACACTGGATACTTCCAACAGGTCCAGAATCTCGGTGGATTTTAAGTTGAATAAATCATGGAAACCTCGAATTACTTTTACAGACCATGAAGATGAATCTCACAGTCTTTCTCCGGAAATGTTTCCAACGCCGCAGCCGCCGAGGTAACGAGGTGGACTCCGCGCAGGAGATCACATCTCATTCCGCCTCCTCACGTCGGCGGCTACATTTTGTGTGCGCGCTCCTGCTCATTCTCACCTTCAGCGCCCTTTTTCCATTTATTCCTTCGTCAGCTCTGGCGCAACCGACACCGCTCATCCATGCTCACGCTCACAATGATTACGAGCACGCGCGACCTTTGTTCGATGCGCTCGACCACGGCTTTTGCAGTGTCGAGGCCGACATTTATCTAGTCGAAGGCCAGCTCCTCGTGGCCCATGATCGAAACAAAGTAAAACCGGAGCGCACACTACAGTCGCTCTATCTCGAACCGCTGCGTGAACGCGTGAGGAAAAACGACGGACGCGTTTATCCGACAACTCCTAACTTTACGCTGCTCATTGACGTGAAATCCGACGCCGAAAAAACTTACACTGTGTTGCGCGACGTCCTCAAACAATACGCCGACATGCTCACCGCGTTCCATCCTTATGCCACTGAACCAAAAGCCGTCACCGCCATCATCTCTGGGAATCGCGCGCGGAAGCTCATGGCGGCGGAAACGCTCCGCTATGCCGCCATCGATGGCCGGTTGAGCGATCTCGACGGCGACGCGTCGAAGCACCTCATTCCTTTGGTCAGCGACAATTGGAACTCCATCTTCAAATGGCGCGGCGCTGGCCCGTTACCGGATGATGAAAGGCAGAAGCTGACAAAAATCGTCAGCCAGGCACACCGACAAGGCCGTCGCGTCCGATTCTGGGCCACGCCTGATCAACCGGCCTTCTGGCGCGAGCTGCAAACCGCCGGGGTTGACCTGTTTAGCGTGGACGACCTCGCCGGCCTGCAAAAATTTCTCCTTCAGAACTAGCGCCGGATATTATCTGCATCCTTTCGGTTTTTTGGCTTGGCTAACCACGGCAAACCGGCAGCATGATGCCAACTATGGACTCAAGAAGGGGGCGCGGATTCACGCTGATTGAACTGCTGGTCGTCATCGCAATCATCGCCATTCTTGCCTCGCTGCTGTTGCCTGTTCTGGCGAAAGCAAAAGACCGGGCATTGCGAATCCAATGCATCAGGAATCACAAACAGTTGAGTCTCACCTGGACCTTGTACCAGGGTGACCACAGCGACCGCCTTCCATCGAACGTGCGCGGAGCACCGCCGACGGGTAGCGGCCTGAATTGGGTCGAGAGCACGGTGCATGGACCCACTCCGGGTTTCATTGATCCCAACGCGCTGATTGACACCAAGCGGGCCGGGTTTGCGGCTTACTTGAAGAACCTGGGGGTTTACAAGTGTCCCGCGGAAAACACGGTCTATACGGTGGGGGGCCGGCGCGTTCCTAAATTGCGCAGCTATTCGATGAATGATTATCTGAACGGTGGCGCGCAACAATATGCCCCCATCCCGCCGATAACGTTTTACAAACGCAATTCTGAATTTCGCCGCGCGGCCGAGCTGTTTGTGTTTATGGATGTGGAACCGCTCAGCATTTGCTACACCCCGTTTGAAATCCCCACGGCCAATACGCAAAGCTATTTCACCGCTCCAGCCGCGCTGCATGGCCGGAGGGACGGAATTCTTTCCTTTGCGGATGGCCATTCCGAGGCGCATCGATGGAAGAAACCGGTGCTGCGAGCCTCAACGCCGGGGCTGGTGTCCGATCCCCATCCGGTGCCGAGCAACCCCCACGATGTCAGTTATATCCGAACTCGATCACATCATCTGGCGATTCCGTAGTTGAAATTCTTCTTAGTCAAGAGCGTGGCTTAATCCAAGGTGCGAGAGCCGCACAATCGATTGCAGCAAACAGCGCCAGAACCAATTCAAGGCAAAACGTGATTAATGATGGTGCAAGTCGGTTTTCCACCGAACGACCCGAGGTTATAGCTGCCGCCTTCGGGACAAACTGGCATCTCTCTGACATAAAGATTAGTGCCGACTAATTCCGTCCATCGCGGTGTGTCTCCCGGCGTTTTTTTATGCTCAAGGCCCCACTGTTGCATGGCTCCGTCAAGTTGCCGCAGATTGTTAACGCAAGAGGTGACGGGGTTTCTCCTTCCATCGCGGACAAAGTAAGGTAGCAGAAAAAACCACACCGCAACTGCGGTCAGGCACAAGACGCCGAAAATGGCGAGCGGCCTAAACGCCGAGGTCGGTTCTTCTTCCGTAGCTTTCATCCACATGAACCAACACCAGCCCCGTAGTTCTGTTGCAGAACATTACCGCCTTCGTCTTTTTGCCGGCCCAAAATAATATCCGCCGCTCAGCCGCACCGCCTTGACTTTGCGCTCGTAACCTTGCGGTTGGCCGGGTTTGCCTTCTTCAAACAGCGCGGTGTATTTGTAGTTAAAGCCGTCCAGCTTCACCCGCGGAATTTTCTGGCTGATGAACCGCTCGATGGCGGCGACATGCGGCGAGTCCTCCGCCACCATCAACGTAAAGGCGTCGCCCGTGGCTTCGGCGCGGCCCGTGCGGCCAATGCGATGAATGTAATCCTCCGGATGCTGCGGCACGTCGTAGTTGATGACGTGGCTGACGTCTGCGATGTCCAGTCCACGCGCGGCAATGTCGGTGGCGACCAACACCTCGTAGCGGCCATCACGAAATCCCCGCAACGCCTGTTCGCGCTCGCGTTGAGTGCGGTTGGAATGGAGCACAGCGACGGCGTGGTTGTTCTTCTTGAGCAAACCGACCACGCGATCGGCCCGGTGTTTGGTGCGGCAGAAAATGAGCACCGAGTTGTAGTTCACCTGGTTCAGCAGGGCGCGGAGCAGATCGCTCTTTTGATCTTCAGCCACAGGATAGATGACGTGTTTGACGGTTTCCGCCGGCGTGCGGCGCGCGCCGATTTCGATGGTCTGCGGACTTTTCATCGCCCATTTGATGAGCGTTTCAATCTGCGGCGGAATGGTGGCGGAAAAGAGAGAAGTGTGCCGCTGGCGAGGGCAGCGTTCCACGATGCGCCGCACGTCAGGCAGAAAACCCATGTCGAGCATCCGGTCGGCTTCATCGAGCACGAGGAATTTCACCTGGTCCAGTTTACAGGTGCCGCGACCCAGATGATCCAGCAGGCGACCCGGCGTGGCGACAATGACATCGACGCCGTTGCGCAAGGCGTCCATTTGTTTGCCATAACCGACGCCACCGTAGAGCACCGCCACACGCAGATTGGTGAATCGCGCAAAATCGCGAAACGCCGTTTCCACTTGCGCGGCGAGTTCGCGCGTCGGCTCCAGAATCAAAACGCGCGTCGCCTGGCTGGATTGGCCTAGCTGCGTCAGGATGGGCAAGGCGAAGGCGGCGGTTTTGCCGGTGCCAGTTTGGGCGCTGCCGATGACATCCTGTCCCGCCATGATGAGCGGAATGGCACGGAGTTGGATGGGCGTCGGCTCGATGTAACCCATCGCTTTGACACCGTCCAGGACGGCAGGGGAAAGACCGAATTTGGTAAAGGGCATATTGAAATTTCGAATTACGAATGACGGATGATGAGGGGCGCGTGGCGACCTACGCCGTTTCGTTGGCCACTGGCGTTTGCTTTTCTTCCACTATCTCCGCTGCCTTTTGCGCATCGGTTTCCACGGCAGGCAGTGCGGCCGTTAAATCTGCCACCGCCTCCGGAATCGCTTCCGTTGCTGGAATAACAGGCGCGGGTTCGATCTCGGCAGCTTGTTGTTGAAGCGCCGTCGATGACTCAACCGAAGCAACTTGGCCAGGCGGGGCGGTCGGAGTTTCGTCCGGTTTCTGTTCCGGCTTGGGCGGTTTGAGCGCAGGTTTCTTGGCGGTCTCCAGAATGCCGTTGGCAAATTCGATGACGTGACCCTGATGAATCAGCCAGTGCAGGTTCGTAATCACGGCAGTCATCTCCGGCGTCGGCTCGGCGGCGGCAACAACGTCTGGAGTTGCACCTTCCGCCGAAGGGCGGGATTCCGAATCTGACGACGCCGAGGCTGGCGCGAGCGCTTCCATGAGGCGGCGGCGCGTGCATTTGGGCGTGGCGTTGACGAAATCAACGATGCGCTTGATCTCTTCGGAAACCGGCGTCGCCTCCACGTCGAGGAAATGCGGTCGCGCCACGGATACGTGCGTGACGGTTCTGTTGACCTTGAAGAATTGCAGCCCATGAGCCGCGAATTGCTGGCTCAAAATGGTGGCGGTCTGGAGCGGGAAGCGGCGTTGCTCCTCCCAGGTGTGGCGGAGCAGGCGCGCCAATGCCGGCAGCGGCAGTGCGCGACTGGCGGTGCCGCTGAGGGTGTGGCTCTCCACCGGTTTGATGATGTTGGCGAGATGTGTTTCGCGGAAATGTTTTTCCACCGCCTCGCGGCTGGGGAGCTTGAGCGGTTCGGGCACGTTCAGGCAGACGTATTCCGTCCGGAAACTTTGATCTTCAACCCATTTCTTGACGACGGCTTCGTCTTTGACGATGCGAACACGAGACTTGAACGCTTCGAACGGGATCCGGGCGAACCGTTCCGCGTGCAACTTGCGCAACTGATTCTGGTAATCGTGATAATTGGGCGGGCCGAGAATGACGCCGCTCATGCCGCATTGCGCGACGAACGTGTAAGTCCCCTTCGGCGGTTCGGTTGCGGTCTTTTCGGCCTGATAAAACGTGGCGAAGTGTTTGTTCAACACGTGCGCCACCGCTTCGTCCTCGGACAACCAGAGCGTGTCGTCCAACGCGCAAACAAACAACGATTGGGCAACGGTGCCATCCGCTTTCTTGATCACCGAGAACCGGACCAGTTGCCGCTCCGGCTTCTGCAAAATCATCTTCGCAATCTGGAACAGCGGATAAGCGCGGCCCGTCATCCGAATTTGCCGGGCGAGCGATTCGACACCCTTGTCGTCCGGCAGAAGAGTGACTTTGATTTCCGGCAACGGAGCCGGTTCGCGTTGTTCACGCGGCTCGTCACGGCGAAACCCACGTTGACCGGCGCCTTGCGGAAAACCACCATCACGACGCGGGGAACGCCCGCGGTCCGCGCGCGCCCCACGGTTTGAATCGCGACCGGCAGGTTCACGGCGGGCGGGACGGCGGCCAGGCCGATCATCGTACCCGCGCTCGGGCCGACCGTCGTCGCCGGCATGCCGGGCGTAGCGATTTGAATCGGGCGACACCTGTGCCCAGGCGGGCAGGAAGTGTAATTCCAGATCAATATCAGTGTCCGTTGATGAACTCATGTTGTTTTTCCAGGCGCGGTCACGCTGGCACTGTGAAAACGTCTATGTAGGATGAATCGGTTGGGATGGGATTGCAAGCATCCTGACGAACAATTCTGAAGCTCAATTCTGGGCGAGCTGACTCAAATTAGATGTTACCGAAGGGCGGGAGGTGGACGAGGGCGTCTGCTGATACGTTGACTCACGTTCATGGTTACCGAAGACCTGAACATGAGTTTAGCAGCCAAACGGGAGTATCTGGCGAGGTTCAGGGATAAAGCAGCAACCGGTAGAAGCGGGTCGCGCCCAGTCCGCCGGTCTGTGAACCGTCATCGACGAAGGTGAAATTGCCGGTGGCGGAGGTGACGATGTTGGTGAAGGTGTTCCACGTCGTCGGCGCGAGCGATGGCGTCCATTGC